>DASWTR010000369.1:0-2727 GCA_036402035.1 Sphingomicrobium sp. | reverse complement strand
GGCTTGCGGCCGACGCGGTCGCTCAGCCAGCCGAAGAAGACGTAGAGCGGGGCGCTGACCAGGGTCATCACGATCAGCAGCACGTCTTTGGTCGCGCCGGGGAGGCCCAACGACTTTTCAAGGAATACCTGGATGTAGAAGAAGGCGAAATACCAGACCGCCCCTTGCGCGCACATGATCCCGAAGAAGGCGATCGCGACGCGCCGCAGGCTTTCACGATTGGCAAAAGCCTCGCGCAACGGGGCCTTGGTCACTGCGCCCTCTTCGCGCAGCTTGGCGAAGTGCGGGCTCTCGCTCAGCTTGACCCGCATCCACACCGAGATGGCTAGCAGCAGGATCGAGACCAGAAAGGGGATGCGCCAGCCCCAGGCATTGAACGCATCCTCACCAAGCCAGGAACGGGTCGCGAAAATGATCAACAGGGCGGCAAGCAGGCCGAACGAGGCCGACGACTGGATCCAGCCGGTCGCCGCTCCGCGCTTGTCGTTGTCGGCATGCTCGGCGACATAGATCGCCGCACCGCCATATTCGCCGCCGAGCGCGGTGCCTTGGCAGATGCGCAGGAACACTAGCAGGATCGGTGCGATGATCCCCACCTGCTCATAAGTCGGCAGCAGGCCGATGGCGAAGGTCGCGCCGCCCATCAGGCTGACGGTGGTAAGGAAGGTCGCCTTGCGCCCGACCCGGTCGCCCATTGCCCCGAAGATGATCGCGCCAAGCGGGCGAAAGGCGAAGCCGACCGCGAACAGCGCCAGCGCCGCAATCAGCGCCGAGGTCGGGTCGAGGCCAGCGAGGAACACCTTGGCGATGACCGGGGTCAGCGAGCCGAAAATGAAGAAATCATACCATTCGAACGCAGTCCCCGCCGAAGAGGCGGTGACGACGCGGGCCATCGACCAGGGCTTGGCCGGATCGGACATTGGGCTCCCCCGAAAATTCTTATGCTTTTCCGCGACCCTAGCGGCGGCGGCGCGTCGCGCAAGTCAGCGCTTCTCGATCCGTTCGGTCAATGTCGCGACCTTCATTCCGAACTTGCGGAACGTCGCGCGGTTGTTCACCGCCTTACCGCCCGGCAGGGGAGTCAGCGTCTGCTCGACCTTGATCCCGCCCTTCATGACGTAGCGGATCTTCGCCGACTGGCTGCTGACCTCGGCCTCGACCGGGCCTTTGGCGTCGCTCAGCGTCCCGCGATACTTTCCCGGCGCGACCAGCTTCAACCGCCATTGGCGCTGACGCACCGGATCGCCTTCCACCGCGACCTTCTGGTCGAGCACCAGCCAGCCGTCCTTGTCGACCTTGCCGACGCTGACGGTCCTGGTGTCCTTCGCCTTGCCGACCAGCTCCTTGAGTTGGCCCTGGCCCTGCGTGCGGCCAGTGAAGAAGGCGACCGGGTCGAACGAACGCGGCGCCCGGGTGGGGGCGGCAGCCACCGCCATCGAGCCAAGCGCAAGTGGAATCGACCACCTCATGGCTTCCATCATCCTCAACGCGCCCGGGCGATCACCCTTCGCGCCTGAACCAGATGCGGGCGATCGACCATCTTGCCGCCGACCGACAGAACCCCTGCATCAGGATCGGATTCGAATGCTTCGATGATTTCGCGGGCATGCTCCAGTTCTGCCTTCGAGGGCGTGAACGCGGCATTGATCGGTGCGATCTGAGCCGGGTGGATGGCAAGCTTGCCGGTGAAGCCTTCCGACGCCGCGGCGCGCGCCTCCGCGATGAGACCGGCTTCGTCACGAAAATCGGCGAACACGCCGTCGACCGGCTGCACCTGGGCCGCGACCGCGCCGGCCAGGCACAGCGAGCGCGCCAGCTGATAGGTAAAGGCTAGCTCGCCGGGCGCGGAATATTTGGATGATGCGCCAAGCGCCGCGGACAAATCTTCCGCGCCCCAACTCATCGCCGCCAGGCTCGAGCAGCAATCGCGGTAGCTCAGCAGGCCGAATAAAGATGCCGCGGTTTCGGTGACGATGGCATGGATCGGCAGGCAGCGCGGGGCCAGCGCGGCGGCGAGGTCGGCAACGTCGTCGCCGCATTCCGCCTTGGGCAGCACTACGCCGTCGAGATCGAGATCCTCAAGCAGCTCCAGATCGTCGCGATGAGCATCGGTGCCCAGCGGGTTCACTCGTACCCAGCGCTCCGGCTCGCCGTCCCGTCGATCGGGGAGCAATGACAAAAGCTCGCGCGCCATCGCCTTCTGGCTCAAAGCAACACTGTCTTCCAGGTCGAAGATGACGGCGTCGGCCTCGCTTTCGAGCGCTCGCATCATCTTCTTGTTGCTATCCGCGGGAACGAACAGCCAGCTGCGCGGGGGCGCTTGGCCGATCACTGCGGTTTCTTCAGGAGCAGGGCCGAGCGGGTGCATTTGCACACCAGCTCGCCGCGCTGGTTGAAGCTGCGGTGTTCCCAGGTGACGATGCCGGCGTTGGGCCGCGACTTGCTTTGGCGGACTTCCAGGCATTCGCTCTCGCTGCGCAGCGTGTCGCCGACGAACACCGGCGACGGGAAGGTCAGCTTGTCGTAGCCGAGGTTGGCGACCAGCGTGCCGAGCGTCGTGTCGCCAACCGACACGCCGACCATCAGTCCGAACGTGTAGATCGAATTGCCCAGCGGCTGGCCGAACTCGCTTGCCGCGGCGGCCTCATGGTCGAGGTGCATCGGCTGCGGGTTGTGGGTGAGGGCGGAGACCAGCACATGGTCGGTCTCGGTGACGGTGCGGGTGAC
>DASWTR010000368.1:0-2382 GCA_036402035.1 Sphingomicrobium sp. | reverse complement strand
AGGCGGGCGAGTTCGCGCGACGAAAGCTTCCGGCTGGCCCAATGGAACGGGCCTGTCGCCGATCCGGGTTGCGCCTGGACCGTCCATGACGGCCGATCCTTCGCCAGCTTGAGAAGGAAATTCCAATACCGGGTGCGCCAGCCAAAAAGGGGCAAGCCGCCGCCGCGGCGGGTGTGCCAAAGGTAATTCGATCCTTCCGGGATGCTGGGCAGCAACGCCGCCCATTTGCCGCCGACGCGCAAATCCTCTTCGTTCGGAGCCTCCGGCAAGTCGCCGAACGCATCCCAGGTCGTGCGCCAGGGCCGTTGCCCGGCCTCAAGCTTTTCGGGATTGCCGAAGCCCGGTTCGGGGAATTTGAACGGCGTTCCGTCGCGGCTGGCGACGATAAGCACCCGCTCGCGAAGCTGGGGCACGCCAAAGTTCGCGGCGTTCACGACCTGAACGGTCGGCTGGTAATTCGTGCCCGTGTCCCGGTTGATCGCTTCGATCCCGGCGAGGATCGCGCCCAGGCCTTCGTCTTTGCCCTTGTATGCAAGGCCATAGACGTTCTCGAGCAACAGGGCGCGCGGTCGCGTATCACGGAGCACCCGCAAGTAAGCTGAAATCGTGTCGGCGCGCTGGTCGCGGAGACGCCGGGCGTCGCCGTTGGCCCAATAGCCGGACTTCGAAAACGGCTGGCAAGGCGGCCCGCCGATCAAAACGTCGGCCTCACCTGGCGCCAGCCCGGCCGCCTCAAGCAAGGCGTCGCTCGGCACGTTGTGAATGTCGTCTTCAATTACCGGCCAGGGCCGGTTCGCCCGAAGTGACCGGCAACAAGCGCGGTCCATTTCGAGCGCGACTGCAGTCTCGAATCCCGCCGCCTCGAAACCGAAGTCGAGGCCGCCAACGCCGGTGAAGAGGCTGATCGCGCGCATGTAGCTACATTCCAGAATCCGGGACTCCGCGCAAATGGCTTTTCGACATTCGATCGGGTCGCTAGCGTAGGGAATGCACCGGCCGCACTCGCAATTGCCGACGAACGGAATCCTATGGCGGTAAAGCCGGCCGGGCTCCGTATAGACAAGCGGCTGGCGCGGGCGATCCTCTTCGAAGAGGGCGCAAAGGCGGCGGCCGGTTACGTCGATCCCTCATGGATCAAACCGATCGAAGCCCTTTCGGAGGCGGCGGTCGGCAAGGCGGCGACGCACGTTGCCTTCCTGGGAACGGCGATCCTCGCGAAGTGCGTCGAGCCGCGCGTCGACGTCTTCGCCATTAAGTCGAGGTCAGGCCCGACCGGGTATTCGGCGCGCACCCTGGCGAAAGACGTCCTGGCGGCCAATGCCCCCGAACTTGACCTGAATCTCGGCGTCACCGGCCGGGAGCCGCTGAACAATCAGCCTTACTTCGGGAACGACCGCCTCACGCGCAACGCGACGGTTCGCGATCCCCGGATTCTGAACATGGTTTGCGACATTCTCGACCGGCTCGAGGCGTCGACCGAAGAGCAGACCCGGCAAGCTCTTCGCGCCTTCATTGATGTGCGCCGGCGCTATGGTGCTCGCTATTCCCGCGCGGTCGCCGACCGGATCGAGGTTAGCGTTCCCGACCTGGTCGAGAAGATCGAGGCCCTGGTCGGCGGAGCGTCGGAAGGTGGCAAGCGTGCCCAGGCCGTCGTCGCTGGCCTCATGGACGTATTTGCCGGCGAGGATCGTGTCGACTCCCGGCGGGTGAACGATCCGTCCCGTTCGATCCCGGCCGACGTGAATGTCCGTGCCGTCCGCGGCGGCTGGGAACGCGCCTTCGAAGTGCGAGACAAGCCGGTCGCGCGCGAAGACCTTTTCCATTTCGTGCGGAAGTGCCTCGAGTTTGAAGTGGCGGAAGCCGTTATGGTCGCGATCGCGCCAAACCCGGACATGTCGCTAGTCGACGAAGCCCGGCGCTGGGCAGCCGAGCGCGGAGTCACATTGACACTATTTAGCGATTGGCCGAGCCTGGTCGAGCAAGCACTTCATTGGGCCGCGACCCCGTCACTCGAGGCCGCCGCCGCCGCTCCGGCGCGGATCGAGCAACGCTTGATCGAGGTCGAGGCGTCGGAAGACGCGGTCGAGACCTGGCAAGCCCTGGTCGGATCGGCAGAATCGGAAGACGAAGTCAACTAGCAGCCGCTTCCGTTAATCGGTCCTAACGACCGCATTTGCGGATTATGACGAATTATATGACCGATCCCACAATCGGCCCAAAAGTCTAATGATTTCAATATGATCTGGCGGAGACGGAGGGATTCGAACCCTCGATACGGTTGCCCGTATGACGCTTTAGCAAAGCGTTGGTTTCAGCCACTCACCCACGTCTCCGGGCCCTGGCGTCGGCGGGCTGTAGCGAACCCTACGCCCTCGTTCAACC
>DASWTR010000367.1:0-7279 GCA_036402035.1 Sphingomicrobium sp. | reverse complement strand
GACAGCGGTCAATGCCCAGCAGGTGTTCGGCGGGCATGGCTATATCCGCGAATGGGGCATGGAACAGTTCGTCCGCGATGCCCGGATCGCCCAGATCTACGAAGGCACCAACGGGGTGCAGGCGATGGACCTGGTTGGGCGTAAGCTGGCCAAGGACGGCGGCCGCGGAGTGCGCGCGCTGTTCGACCTGATCGGCCGGGATATCGCCGAGGCTCGCGCCGACGGCGATCCCGCCGGCATCGCCGACCAGTTGGATAAGGCGCTGCAGCATCTCCAGGCTGCCACCATGTGGCTGGCCCAGAACGGCATGGCCGACCCCAACAACGCGGGTGCTGGCGCCTATGCCTATATGCAGTTGATGGGGCTGGTGGGCCTAGGCTGGATGTGGCTGAAGATGGCCGGCGTCTCGGCCCGCCTCAAGGAGGAGCCGGGCGAGGACAAGGCGTTTCACGAAGCGAAGATCTTGACCGCAAGCTTTTTCGCCGACCGGGAGCTGGTCACCGCCGGAGCGCTTCGCCGCAAGGTCGAGGCCGGCGCAGGCAGCGTAATGGCAATGCCGGTCGAGGCCTTCTAGGGCTTGGCTACCCTGTGGCCCTGGGCGACGTACCAGGGCTGTAGCATCGTGACTTCGTTGCTGCTCGGCCGCTTGGTTGCCAGTCGCGCCAGATCAAAATTCTCGGTGAATTGAACGCCGAATTTTCCGGCATGAGCCCAGCGGACGGTTCCGATCACCGGGCCGACGCCGACGATGTCGATCGTCATGTTCTGGCCGGGAACCACGCTATGGTCGCATTCGACCAGCGCGCCCATGGCGGAGATGTTGCGTAACTTGATCTCGGTCGGTTGGCCATTGATGGACGCGATGGCGCGGCGCATCAGCCGGTGGCGCGGCTCACGAATGCATTGATAGCCCTCCGCCTCGACGCGGCTGCTGTTGGCCATTTCGCGCGCGTCGGCGGCGGCCAACGGCTTGCCGAAGATAAACCCCTGCACCTGGCTGACCCCGAGCTCCCGGATCAGGTAGAGGTCGTCGTGGGTCTCGACGCCTTCGGCTGTCGTATCCATGTCGAGGCTCTCGGCCAGGCTGACGATCGCGCGGATGATGGCGCCGTTGCGCCGGGTGGTCGAAGCCGCCCCGCGGACGAAGCTCTGGTCGATCTTAATCTTGTCGAATGGCGCCTTCTTCAAATAGCCGAGCGATGAATAGCCCGTGCCGAAATCATCGAGCGCGAGCCGAACCCCGAGCGACTTCAGCCGGGCAAAGGTACCATCGGTGGCGTCGCTATCGGCGAGGAACACGCCCTCAGTGATCTCCAGCTCCAGCCGTTCGGGATTGAAGTCGAACTCGGCGATCAGCGCGGCGATGGTGTCGACGATATTGGGATCGTTAAACTGGATCGGCGACAGATTGACCGCGATCCGGACGTGGTCGGGCCAGTTTGCGGCTTCGGCAAGCGCTTCGCGGAGCACGAACTCGCCGATCTTGCCGATCATCCCGCATTCCTCGGCAAGCGGGATGAATTTGTCGGGCGAGATGGCGCCGCGGGTCAGGTGGTTCCAGCGAACCAGCGATTCGAAGCCGGAGATATCCTCGCTGGCAACGCTGACGATCGGCTGAAAGGCGACCCACATCTCACCGCGATCGAGCGCCTGGCGAAGGTCGTTCTCGAGCAGCTGGCGATCGGCCGCCTCGCTGTGCATCGACGCTTCGTAGAAACAATGCTTGCCGCGGCCCGCGGCCTTGGCGGCATACAGGGCGAGATCGGCGTTGCGGATCATTCGATCTGCGCAGCTCTTGCCGGGGTCGCCGATCGCGATTCCGACCGAAGCGCCAATGACCACGCGGTGACCTTCGATGATGTACGGGCGGGACACTTGCTCGATCAGGGTTCGCGCCAGGCTTTCGAGCAGTCCGGTCTCGACGGTGCCGGGCAAGACCGCCTTGAACTCGTCGCCGCCCAGGCGGCCGACCTGGCCATGGTCGCCCATCACCGACTTCAGCCGGTCGGCGACCTGGCGCAGCAGGGCGTCGCCGATCGGGTGGCCGAGGGTATCATTGACGTTCTTGAACCGGTCGAGGTCGATCAGGAACAGCGAGCAACCCTTGCGGCGGTTGGTGGCGTTGCGCAGCGCTTCGTCCAAGGTCTGCCGCATAAGGGCGCGGTTGGGCAGGCCGGTGAGGGAGTCGAACCGGGCCAGCCGCGCCACCTCCTGCTCGGTCCGGCGCTGCTCGGTGAGATCGGTGCCGATGCCGCGGAAGCCGAGGAAGCGCCCGCGCTCGTCGAATACCGGGTTGCCCGAGAGGGACCAGTGGATGTCCTCGTCGCTGGCGGCGCGGACGATCACGTCGCTGAACGGGAAGCGGGCGGAGAGGTGGAAGCCGAGCGTGCGCTCTTCGCGCAGGCTGTCGGACGATCCCGCATCGACCGACAGCAGGTCGGTGAATTGCCGGCCGAGCAGATCGTCCGGATCGCATTTGAAATCGTCGGCGAGCTGCTGGGATACGTAGGACAGGGTGCCGAGATTGTTGGTTTCCCAGAACCAGCCGCGCCCGCTATTCTCGAACTCGTCGACGAACTGAAGCGCTTTTCGGGCTTGCGCCTCCAGCCCGAGGCGGGCGCGGGCGTTGGTGAGCACGGTTCGCGCGCCGGCGATACTGTAGGCGATGTTGATGATCGCCAGGAACGCGATGCCGGCCAGGACTTGCGGCTGCCGCGAAACGACCAGCGCGCCAGCCATTGCGACCAAGGCGTTGACGATTGCGACCGGCGGCGAGGAAATCGAGACGATGGTGGCGGCGCCGAGCCCCGCGCCGAACGCCAGCGCGGTGAAGCCGATGCCGATGTGGCCGCTGGCATTGAGGCCCAAGCCGTAGACCATCCACAGCGCCCCGCTGATCCCGACATAGCAGCACAGCGCGCGGGCCATCGTTCGCGGCGAAAGGCCGAGGCGGTCCCGGTGCCACATCGTCGCGAAAGCCACCGCGTCGAGCAACAGCGCGGCGAGGACCGGGATCATCGGATTGCTGGACACGGGATGAAGCGCCGCTGCCGGGTGCATCAACAGGCAGGCAAGGCCCCAGACGAAATGGGTGGCGCCGAGGAGCGCGGGCGCGAGCTCGAACATGGCGACGCGCTGCGCCGCCAGACTGTCATCGTCCGTTGTGTCCGGCGCCCTCAGATCGAACGTCAAAGCGTCCTTTACCGAGGCCCGATCATCGATGCCGTCGCCGTCGGAAACGGCGAACCGAGCCCTGCGCATCCTTTATGACACTCCCTTGAGCGCCGCAGGTTAACGAAAAAGGATTAACGCAACGTCAAATGGACGTTGTTTTCCGGGGGTTAACCCTGTTCTTCGGGAAGGAAATCCGCGACCGACAAATAGCGTTCGCCGGTGTCATAATTGAACCCGAGAATCCGCGGATTTTCACCAAGTTCCGGCAGCTTCTGACCGATCGCCGCCAAAGTGGCGCCCGATGAAATGCCGACCAGCAGCCCCTCTTCGCGCGCCGCGCGGCGCGCCATTTCCTTGGCGTCGTCGGGAGCGACCTGGATTACGCCGTCGAGCAGCGACACGTCGAGGTTGGTCGGAATGAAGCCGGCACCGATTCCCTGGATGGGGTGGGGCGCCGGATCGCCGCCGGAAATCACTGGCGACAGGGTCGGCTCGACCGCGAACACCTTGAGCGAGGGCCAGGCCTTTTTAAGGACCTTCGCGCAGCCGGTGATATGACCGCCGGTGCCGACGCCGGTAATCAGGGCGTCGAACGGATGGTCGCGGAAATCGGCGAGGATTTCCTCGGCGGTCGTGCGGACATGGACGTCGACATTGGCCGGGTTGTCGAACTGCTGCGGCATCCAGGCGCCTGGCGTCCGGTCGACGATCTCCTGCGCCCGGGCGATGGCGCCCTTCATGCCCTTTTCGCGCGGGGTCAGGTCGAACTCCGCGCCATAGGCGAGCATCAGCCGCCGCCGCTCGATCGACATGCTGTCGGGCATGACCAGGATCAGCCGATAGCCCTTGACCGCTGCGACCATCGCCAGGCCGATGCCGGTGTTGCCGCTGGTCGGCTCGACGATCACGCCGCCGGGCTTGAGCTTGCCCGACGCTTCGGCCTCCTCGACCATCGACAGCGCGATGCGGTCCTTGATCGACGCCGCGGGATTGGACCGTTCCGACTTGATCCACACCTCGGCCTGGCTGCCGAACAGGCGGTTGATCCGGATATGCGGCGTGTTGCCGATCGTCTCGAGGATGTTGGCGGCCTTCATGCTTGGTCTCCTTGGGCAGGGGCGTCAGGCGCCGCCGGCGATGACTGCATCTTCCGGTGGCGGTTGATCGGCAAGCTCGAATGTTCGCGCGCGGCGAAGCTCGGGGAACCACAGCGCCCAGATCAGGGTCACCGCAACCGCGGCGATTCCGCCGGCTACGGTTGCCGTGACGGGGCCGAGCAGGGCGGCGGCAAAACCGCTGCGGGTTTCGCCCAGCTCGTTCGACGCGGAAATCGCCAGGGTTGATGCGGCGGCGACCCGGCCCCGCATCTCGTCGGGGGTGTGAAGCTGGATCAGCGACTGGCGGATATAGACCGAGAACATGTCCGCCGCGCCCAGCAGCGCCAGCATCGCCAGCGACAGGAAATAATTTCGCGAGATGCCGAACACGGCGGTGGCGGCGCCGAATATCACTACGGCAGTCAGCATCTTCACGCCGACATCAGTCTTTAGCGGACGGATCGAGAAGAAGATGGCGGTCAGCGTTGCGCCGGCGGCGGGGGCGGCGCGTAGTGGTCCGAGCCCGGCGGCGCCGCCGTGGAGGATATCGCGGGCATAGAGCGGCAGCATCGCCGTCGCCCCGCCGAGCAGGACCGCGAACAGGTCGAGCGTGATCGCGCCGAGAACCAGCCGGTTGCGGCGCACGTAGGACAGTCCGTCGGCCATCTGCCGGATCGGGCTGCCGGGTTTGATGGCAGTGCGCGGTATCGGCTTGATGGTGAACAGGCAGGCAGCCGAGAAGGCGAACAGCAGTGCGCTCAACCCATAGGGGAGGTAGCTGGTCTGGTCGTAGAGGATGCCGCCGAGGGCCGGACCGACAATCGCACCGGTCTGCCAGGCGGTCGAGCTCAGCGCGATCGCGTTGGGCAGGATTTCGCGAGGGACGAGGTTGGGGGCCATCGCGCCCAGCGCGGGGCCGGCGAAGGCGCGCGCCACGCCGAGCAGGGCGGCGACTCCGAACAGGATCGGAAGGCTGATGAACCCGCCGAAGGTCGCGCCGAACAAGATCAGGGCGCATAGCAGCTCCAGCAGGATCACCGCTCGGGCGACGTGGCGGCGATCGAGCCGGTCAGCGGTCCAGCCGCTGATCGGAGTCAGCACGAACAAGGGCACGAACTGGACCAGGCCGATCAGCCCAAGCTGGAACGCCGCGTCCCGGATGCTCATCGTTTCGCGGGCGATGTCGTAAACCTGCCAGCCGATGACGATCACCATCGCCATCTGGCCGATGGTCGTGGTCAGCCGCGCCAGCCAATAGGCCCTGAAATCCGGAATTCGAAGCGGCTCGGGGAGTAGGGCCATGCAATGGCGCCTAGCGGGGGCGTTTGCCGGGTGCAACCAGCTTGGCCCTGGCCGAAAGCCCTTGTGTTCCTTGTTTGTTCCATTAGTGTAAAAGCATGGCGATGCACTTAAATCCTCCCCGGAACGGGGAGGGGGACCATGCGGAGCATGGTGGAGGGGCCGAAAGGCGCGCGCAGCACCGCACGGTCGGTGCGTCGGATCGGAACGTCCGTTTTGCCCGTCAGCTACGCCGCAGACTGACTCTCCCCGAGGTCGTGCTGTGGCAACAGCTTCGGAAGCGGCCGAATGGGCTGCGGTTTCGCCGCCAATTTCCTTGTGAGGGTTATGTTATCGACTTCGCGTGCCTCGAGCGCCGGCTTGCGATTGAGGTTGACGGTGAGGCCCATGCCATGGGCGATCGTCCGCAACGCGATCTCAGAAGAGATGCCGCACTTTCCGACGCGGGTTTTCAGACGCGCCGGATTGCGGCCCGCGATGTGCTCGATAATCTGGAGGGCGTGATGACGCACATTCTCATGACGTGCCGGAATCGGCCCCTCCACCGCTCAGCTGCGCCGAGCGGTCCCCCTCCCCGTTCCGGGGAGGATTGATTGATGGCAAAGCTCAAGACCCGTTACATCTGCCAGGCGTGCGGGTCGGAGCAGCATCGCTGGCAGGGGCAATGCCCCGACTGCGCCGAATGGAACACGCTGATCCAGGAATCGGCCGCGCCGACCGTTTTCTCGGCCAAGCATGATTTGAGCAGTGGCGGCCGGGCGGTCGAACTGGTCGGGCTGGATGCCGTAGTCGCGCTTCCGGATCGAATGCGGACCGGCATCGAGGAGTTCGACCGGGCGATCGGTGGCGGGATCGTGCCGGGATCGGCGATGCTGCTCGGCGGCGATCCGGGCATCGGCAAGTCGACCCTCCTGCTGCAGGTCGCGGCCAAGCTCGCTTCGTCGGGCCGGCAGGTGGTCTATGTGTCGGGCGAGGAAGCGGCCGACCAGGTGCGGCTGCGGGCGATCCGGCTGGGGCTGGGCGGGGCGCCGGTGCGGCTGGCGGCCGCAACATCGGTCCGCGACATTTTGACCACCGTCACGCAGGGCGAACCACCGGCGATGCTGGTGATCGATTCCATCCAGACCATGCACAGCGACCTGATCGAAGGTGCGCCTGGGACGGTCAGCCAGGTTCGCGCCTCGGCGCAGGAACTGGTGCGCTTCGCCAAGGAACGCGGGACCGCGCTAGTGCTGGTCGGCCATGTCACCAAGGACGGCTCGATCGCCGGCCCCCGCGTGCTGGAGCATATGGTCGATACGGTGCTCGGCTTCGAAGGTGAGCGCAGCCACCAGTATCGAATCCTCCGCGCCGCCAAGAACCGCTTCGGCGGCACCGACGAGATCGGCGTGTTCGCGATGGAAGGCGGCGGCCTTGTCGAAGTGCCCAACCCCTCGGCCCTATTCCTGACCCAGCGGGGCGAGCCGGTCAGCGGGACCAGCGTCTTCCCGGCGCTGGAGGGGACGCGGCCGGTGCTGGTCGAAATCCAGGCTCTGGTCGTTCGGCTGGCCAGCGGCGCCACCCCGCGCCGGTCGGCGGTCGGCTGGGACAGCAATCGGCTGGCGATGATCCTGGCCGTGCTGGAAGCGCGCTGCGGCATCAGCTTCGCCACTGCCGAAGTCTATCTGAACGTGGCGGGCGGTTATCGACTGAGCGATCCTGCCGCGGAT
>DASWTR010000366.1:0-2102 GCA_036402035.1 Sphingomicrobium sp. | reverse complement strand
GTGATCATCCGGACATTGCCGGCGATCATCCCGAGCATGGCGACAAGGATGAACAGCCACAGGCTTACGCTCGCCACCTCGGTAAAGCGTTCCTCAGGCGTGCTCTCGTATATGATCAGCGCCGCGGCGTAGAGAATTAGGGAGACCAGGCTCGACCCCATCATCACGTTGCGCTTGTGATGGTGATCAACCAGGCTTCCGAACCAGATCCCCAAGCCGGCCGTGAACACCAGGTAGATGCCCGCAACCATGCCGGTCGCGAACACCGAATGCGTCTCGAGAAATACCCAGAACGTCACCGCGAACCACACGGTGAAATTGGTGATATTGGCAACAAGATTGTTGCCGAGCAGCAGGCGGAAAATGGTCGCGGGGCGCATCGCGCGCGACCCTAGCGGCGCGGCAGGTCAATGCAACGGCGGCTCGACGAGGCGTTGCAAGGGGCGCGACCGGCCTTGGGTCGTATCTTAATTTTCTGATAGTCGGGAGATCGGACGCCAACCTATCGCTTGAAACCTGCACGACCGATCCCGCCACCACCCGCCATGCCGCAACCGACGACCCAACTTCACTCCGGTGCCGAGCCTGGCGGTCATTTGCCGTTCCTGAGCTCGGACTGGACGGGGCGACGTTATATTTCGGAAACCGGCCGCCGATTGCTTCACCACAGCGAATTGGGCTCGGCCGAGGAAATTGCGATCGCCGCCGGCGACCGGGAGCCATTCGGCTATTCGGCCCATTTCCGTCTCGCGGTGACCTACATCGGGGCGGCTCAGTGGAAGGTGGGCCCTTCGGAATCGATCATCGATGCCAATACGCTGCTGACGCTCGAGGCCGGCGACGAATATGACGAGCGGCAGATCGGCGATCCGTGCGGGCGGGCCAGCATTGTCCTGACCATGGCTCCCCATATCGTCGAGGAGGCGCGTGACGGGCTCCGCCGCTCGCGGTCGCGGCGTTCGGTCGGCAGCCCTCTCGGCATGGCTGCCCGGCTCAACGCGCACTGGCTGCTTCACAGCAAAACAGGCCTGCCGGCTAATGACCTGCTCGCGCTCGACGAAGCGATGCTTGCCTGTTTCCTCTCGGCGCAGGCAGACCGTCACCAATCGTGCGCCCGATTCCCTTCCCTACTCGTCGAACGGACCAAGGACCTGCTCCACTCCGCCAACGGAAACTCGGCCGCGGGACTAACCGAAATCGCCCAACAGGTCGGCTGCTCGCCGGTGTATCTCACGCAACTTTTCCGTGCGCATGAGGGCATCCCGCTTCACCAGTATCGCCTGCGGCTGCGGCTTGGCCGGGCTCTGCTCGCACTTCGCCGCTGCGACGACATCACCGGGCTGGGGCTCGACCTTGGCTTTTCGAGCCACAGCCATTTCACCGCGACATTCTCCCGCGCGTTCGGAATGACGCCTTCCGCCTATCGAAATATGATCCATTAGCGCGGCGCCCGACCGGAAAGGGCTTTCCAGCTAGCATTTGGGAACGCGCGGGAACTTCACGCTTTCTGGCGTTCGTGACGCTATTGGAACGAAGGTCCGCAAAAAATGGCCGGCGATGAGCTGAAGCCGATCGTCGAGGTCGGCCGCAACTGCTGGCGCATTTCGCGCGCGGATTGTGCGACCGTCGTGGTCGACGCCGCGGACTATTATCATTTCATCGGCAAGGCGATGGCCGCCGCCCAGCGTCGCATCTTCATCGTCGGCTGGGATTTCGACACCCGCATCGCGCTGGAGCCCAACGAACAAGGCAAGGGCGAACCGCTCGGCCATTTCTTCCTCCGGCTGGTGCGCGAGCGGCCGGGGCGCGAGATCGACGTGCTCAAATGGAATTTCGGCGCGTTGAAGCAATTCTTCCGCCCCGCGGCGGTGGCGTGGCTCTATCGCTGGTGGCGCACCAAGCGGATCGAAATGCGCTTCGACAGCGCCCATCCGCCGGGCTGCAGCCATCACCAGAAGATCGTCGTGATCGACGATAGCCTGGCCGCGTGCGGCGGGATCGACATCTCGACCCATCGCTGGGACCGCAGCGACCATCCCGACGATGACCCGCACCGTACCGGGCCTGACGGCAAGCCCTATTGCCCGTGGCACGACGCCACC
>DASWTR010000365.1:0-1520 GCA_036402035.1 Sphingomicrobium sp. | reverse complement strand
AACTGCCCGCGCGTTGGGAGCCTCAGCGTCGATGCCTGGTAGAGGGACAGGAGGCGATTCGCCTCCGCGACGCGGCCGGCGTCCCGTAGCGCGATGATCGTCATCGGCCTGGCAACCCGCTTCCATTCGAGCTCACCAGATTCGAGCAGCGGCCGGGCGCGATCATAGAGTTCGACGATCACCGAGGAGTGGCCCGAAGCGACGAGCAGCGCCGATAGGTTCCAGTACCCCTTGGCGAATTCCCAATATTCGCGGTCCAGCGAACGCGACTGTCGGGCGACGCGGGTCCAGTCGGCGCTCAGGATCGCGCTGGCCAGCGCGTTGTCGCGCATCAACCCCTGCGCTTCGCGGCGCTCGCCGAGTTCCCCCAGCGTCGAGGCAAGGGTGAAGCGATTCTGCCGCTCCCGCGGATTGTCGCGGTGCAAAGCCCGGTTCAGACGAAGTTCGTCCGCGGTCCGATCTTCGAATTTCGCGAGTTGCCGCTGCAGCTGCAGCTTAGCCTTGGGATCGTCGCTCAGCGACATGAACCGGCGGGCCAGAGCGCGGCCCTCGTCCGGCCGCCCGACCAGGTACAGTGCGCCGATGAGGTGATCGTAATTCAGCGCCCACAGCGGATCGATCGCCACCGCCCGCTTATTCTCGCGGATCGCCTCTTCATAGCGTTCCATGCCGAACAGCGTTTGCGCCAACCAGCGATGGAACTCCGGCCGCTGGGGACTAAGGCTGACCGCCTTGCGGAAATGGGGCTCGGATCGCCTGTCGTAATCAAGGCTGAGCAGACCCATCGCTGCGTGCGCGTCGCCAAGGTTCGGATCGAGGGCGAGGGCGCGGCGGGCAAAACGTTCCGCTTCGACCCGCGCTTGCCTGACTGGGATCGAGCCATAGGAGGCGGGATGATCGGCGCGAAGCAGGATGACTTGGGCCAGCTCGGCGTGAGCCGGCGCATAGCTGGGGTCCAGCCGGATTGCTTCGCGCAGTAACCTGTCGGCCTCGCCTAGCGGCAGCTCACGCCGTTCACGGATCAGCTGTCTGGCAGCGAGATAGCGATCGTACACCTCCGGCGAGGTCTGATGCAGGACGTTTGGTCCAAGCGAGCGGGTCAGCCGCGAGGCGATGGCCGACGCGATCTCTTTCTGGAGAGCGAAGATGTCTCCAAGCTGGCGCTCGTACCGTTCCGACCAAAGCTGCTCGCCATCCGATACCCGGGTCATTCGAGCGATCACCAGGACACGGTCGCCGTCAACGCGCACGCTTCCGTCGACTAGGTGACTGACGCCAAGCTCCTCGGCCACTGCCATCGAGTTGGGTCGATCGTGGATCGCTGCTGCGGAAATGCGGCCCAACACCCGCATCTGTCGCTGATGTGACAGCAAGTTGAGGATCTCGTCGGAAACGCCGGAGCCGAAGTAACCGGGCTTCTGCCCGACCTGATCGAACGGCAGGATCGCCAGCGTTGGCGACACCGGAGCGGTCGCCGGACGGGCGAAATAAAGGGCAACGGCGGCGATAATCGCCAGCAC
>DASWTR010000364.1:0-1614 GCA_036402035.1 Sphingomicrobium sp. | reverse complement strand
ATGGATGCCGAGCAGGCCGAGGTCGTGGCGGATCAGGTCGAGCATCGCCGCGACCGTCCTTTGCTTGAACAGGTCGAGCCATTCGCTCTCCGGCTTGCCGACCCACTGATCGCCATATTCGGCCGCCAGCAACGCCCCGACCGGCTTCAGATAATCGCCTGGGTAAAGCCCTTCCGGGATCTCGCCGATCTCCTCGCCCAGCGCCTCGCGGTAGCGGAGGTGCGCCGAGCGGGCGAGCGTGTCGACCTGGCTGCCCGCGTCGTTGACATAATATTCCTTGGTGACCCGGAAACCCGCCGCTTCCAGTAGCCGGGCCAGCGCATCGCCGACCACCGCGCCGCGGCAATGGCCCATATGCATCGGGCCCGTCGGGTTGGCCGAGACATATTCGACATTGACCCGCTCGTTGTTGCCGATGGTCGACAGGCCGTAGCGCTCACCCTCCGACAGGATGGCGGTCAGCTCATCGCGCCACGCATCGTCGGTCAGTCGGATGTTGATGAACCCAGGCCCCGCAATCTCGACTTGCGTGATGCCCGGCAGCGCCTCGAGCTTGGGCTTGATGAGCTCGGCCAGCGCGCGCGGGTTGGTTCCGGCCCCTTTGGCCAGCACCATCGCCGCATTGGTCGCCAGGTCGCCATGCGCAGGGTCGCGCGGCGGCTCGACTGCCACCGCCTTGCGGTTGATCTCGGCAGGCAGCACCCCTTCGGCGACAAGGTCGTCGAGAATGCAGTCAAGCAGCGCGGAATATCGGGCGTAAAGGGACAATTTGGCTCACCGAAAGACAGGATTTTGCCGCGCTCTAGCGGAGGCGGCCGGACACGTCACCATATCCGTTGCTAACTGGCGAAGAGCGGCGCCTCGCGGCCCAAGCCGTCGCATCGTAGCTGGCCGCTGTCGAGCAGCCACAGCTGAACCGGCAGCGCCAGCAGCGCGACGACAATCCCGGCGATGTAGATTTTCCGCCCGCGCCGCCAGAACAGGGACGCAATCCCCAGCAGGAACAGGCCGAGATAGACGAAGTGGATCGCCGTGAAGATTGGCGGCGACCTGCCCGCCGTCAGCGAGCAGAAGATGGAAATGGACATGAATGCGTTGACGCTGACCAGGAACAATATGACCTGGACGGCCAGCAGCAGCACGACGGCAATGCGGGACCGGTCGCCGGGATCGCTATCCATTCGGCGGCTATATCGCTTCCGCCGCTATTGGGAAACCGAGGGCTAGTTTCCGCCCCCGCTCGACGGTGGTGCGTAGATGATCCGCCATTCGGTCTTTTCGCCCGATTTGACCGCCACCATCTGCGCCTGGGGCTGCGGGGCGCGGCGCTTGGGAATGCCGAACGCGAAATGGCTGTGGTCGCCCTCGTCGAGCGATTCTGCCAGCGAATAGCCTGCTGAGCGATAGGCCGCCGCGATCTGCCAGTGGCTGACGCCCGGCCGGCGGGCGATGTCGATCGCCTTGCCGCGCAGGTGATAGCTGTTGGCGACGCCGCCGACGCGGCGGTTGTGCTCCGGCGAGCGATAGGTGCTGGTCACCCGGCCCCAGCGGGAGCCTATCTGCCGGATGTCGCCCATGTCGACCGATTTGCCGCTCGACCCGGTCGTTTCCAGT
>DASWTR010000363.1:0-2428 GCA_036402035.1 Sphingomicrobium sp. | reverse complement strand
ATGGATGCCGAGCAGGCCGAGGTCGTGGCGGATCAGGTCGAGCATCGCCGCGACCGTCCTTTGCTTGAACAGGTCGAGCCATTCGCTCTCCGGCTTGCCGACCCACTGATCGCCATATTCGGCCGCCAGCAACGCCCCGACGGGCTTGAGATAATCGCCGGGGTAAAGCCCTTCCGGGATCTCGCCGATCTCCTCGCCCAGCGCCTCGCGGTAGCGGAGGTGCGCCGAGCGGGCGAGGGTATCGACCTGGCTGCCAGCGTCGTTGACATAATATTCCTTGGTGACGCGGAACCCAGCCGCCTCCAGCAGCCGGGCCAGCGCATCGCCAACCACCGCGCCGCGGCAATGGCCCATGTGCATCGGCCCGGTCGGATTGGCCGAGACATATTCGACATTGACCCGCTCGTTGTTGCCGATGGTCGACAGGCCGTAGCGCTCACCCTCCGACAGGATGGTGGTGAGCTCGTGGCGCCACGCATCCTCCGCCAACCGGAGGTTGATGAACCCTGGCCCGGCGATTTCGACCTGGGTGACGCCAGGCAGCGCCTCGAGCTTGGGCTTGATCGCCTCGGCCAGCGCGCGCGGGTTGGTTCCCGCTCCCTTGGCCAGCACCATCGCGGCATTGGTCGCAAGGTCGCCATGCGCAGGGTCGCGCGGCGGCTCGACCGCCACCGCTTTGCGGTTGAGCTCGGCAGGCAGCGTCCCTTCGGCGACAAGATCGTCGAGAATGCCGTCAAGCAGCGCGGAATAGCGGGCGTAAAGGGACAATGTGGCTCACCGAACTAGAGAATTTCGGCGCGCTCTAGCGCAGGAGGGTCGGCACGTCACCCTCGTCCATGGTCCCCAGTTCAAGCCTATGTTATTACAGATCTGCATCAGCGGGAGAGGGGCGATGGCAACTGCCACCACAGTACCGCGTATCCAGACGGAGCGACGTTTCTTCACGGGCATGGCAATCGCGATGGCCCTGTTCGTCTTTATCGGCTTTGCGCCGACCTATTTCCTTTATCCGGTTCTCGGCACCGAATCCGTGCGGGGAGCGGGACCGCTAACCCTCATGGTCCACCTCCATGCCGCGGTCAGCTCGGCGTGGATGCTGTTCCTGATCATGCAGGCTGGCCTGATTGCCGGACGCCAGCATGAGCAGCACATGCGCAACGGCGTGATCGGGCTGGGCCTGGCCATCGCGGTCGTGGTGATCGGAGTCGTGGTGGCAATCCATTCCGGGCGCGTCGGCCGTACGCCGCCCGACTGGACGCCAGCGGCGTTCCTGGTCTTCCCACTAACCTCGGTGGCATTGTTCAGCGGATTCATCGGGGCCGCGCTGATGTGGCGGCGACGTCCAGACTACCACAAACGGCTGATCCTGCTTGGCACCATGGCCATCCTGGTCCCGGCGGGCTCTCGATTTGCGCGCTATATATTGACCGGAGTGCTCCCGCCCGGGCCGATCGGCGGAATGATTCTCAGTGATTTGTTCCTGGCCGCGCTGGCTGCTTACGACATCCGGTCGAAGGGCCGGCTCCATCCGGTGACATTGTGGGGTGGCGGATTGCTGCTGTTGTCGCAGCCGCTGAGGTTGATCATCGGCAAGTCGGACCCCTGGACCGCATTCGCCACCTGGCTGATCGGCTAGTGGACCCCGTTTTAGCTGCGGCGAGATCAGGGCCCATTGCAGCGCAGATAGCCGCTATCCAGCAGCCATAGCTGGACCGGCAGAGCTATCAGCGCGACCAGGATCGCGGCGATGTAGATTTTCCGCCCGAGCCGCCAGAAGAACAAGGATGCGGCGCCGAACAGGAACAAAGCGAGATAGATGAAGTGGATGATCGTAAACAGCGGCGGCGCCCTGCCAGCCGTGACGGAGCAGAAGACCGAGATCGCCATGAACGAGCTGACGCTGACCAGGAACAGCACCACCTGGACGATCAGCAATATGCCGACCGCCACACGGGTCCAGTCACCACGCTCACTGTCCATCAGGCAGCATTAGCGATTTTGCGCCGCCGCGAACACCCAGGCCCAGTCAGCTGAAGGCTAGTTTCCGCCTCCGCTCGACGGCGGTGCGTAGATGATCCGCCATTCGGTCTTCTCGCCCGACTTGACCGCCACCATCTGCGCCTGGGGCTGCGGGGCGCGGCGCTTGGGAACGCCGAACGCGAAATGGCTGTGGTCGCCCTCGTCGAGCGATTCCGCCAGCGAATAGCCCGCCGAGCGATAGGCGGCCGCGATCTGCCAGTGGCTGACGCCCGGCCGGCGGGCGATGTCGATCGCCTTGCCACGCAGATGATAGCTGTTGGCGACGCCGCCGACGCGGCGGTTGTGCTCCGGCGAGCGATAGGTGCTGGTCACCCGGCCCCAGCGGGAGCCTATCTGCCGGATGTCGCCCATGTCGACCGATTTGCCGCTCGACCCGGTCGTTTCCAGT
>DASWTR010000362.1:0-1558 GCA_036402035.1 Sphingomicrobium sp. | reverse complement strand
GACGCGGGTCGAGCCTTCGTAGACCACGCCGCAGACGCTGTTGGGGAAGGCCGGATGGCGTACTCGGTTGAGCACCACCTGCGCGACAGCCCGCTGGCCGTCGGTCGGCTCTTGCGCCGCCTCATAATAGATCGCGCTGGTCAGGCATTCGAGTGCGCGGTCGCGGGTCTCCGCCGAGGCTTTGCGGACCAGGAAGGGGGCGGCAGCCGGGTTGGGTCCGTCGGCCAGCGGGATCCGGGCGTTGACGTGCAGCGCGGTCTCCGGCGGAAGGTTGCGAATCTCGGTCGGCAGCGGCTTGTGAAGCGCGACCTCGGGCGACGCCTGCTTGGCGAATTGCGGCAGCAGCGGGGTCGCATCGCCCGCATTGGCGAGCGCGATTGCGATCACACCAAGTGTCGCCGCGGCAATCGTCTCGCGCGGATGGCTGCGCCAGGGCCGCGTCAGATTGAGCCCTTGAGGCCGGAAGTTCAAAAGTCGCTGCATGGTGGGAGGCGGTGAATTGGTTCCCAAATACAGCAAATTCAATGGACTGTCGACGAACGGTGATGTTTCAGCGTCCGAAACGACCGGTTTCCATCCAGCGAAGCAAAGGCTTAAGCGGCAGCACCCAGGCAATTCCGGCCACCAGGTAGAAGACCGACTGGACGAGGATCGGCCACCCGCCGACCGTTCCCGCAAGCGATGCGACCAGGACGGCCCATACGGCGATGAGCGCGAGGATTGCAAAAATACCGGCAGGTTTGCGCCAGGAGGGTTGGGGAGGCGCGTTCATCGAAACATCTCCAAGCCCGCCGGACTGGCAAAGCCGTCGAGTGGGACGTCCCACGGCTCGGCGGGGATGATGGCGTCCAGCTTCTGCACTGCCCAGCCGAGGCCGATCAGCAGGGCACCATGCTCGCGCAGGCGAGTGAGGACCCGGTCGTAATGGCCCTTGCCCTGGCCGAGCCGCGTGCCCTTGCCGTCGATCGCGACCAGCGGGACCAGCACCAGGTCCGGATGAACCTCGGGAGAGTCCAACGGCGGCTGGAAGCAGGCCCAGGGACCGGCTTCGCTTGGCTCGCCGGCGAGGAAGCGGAACATGGCCTGATGGTCGGCGAAGGCCGGGTAGGCTACGGTGGCTCCCTTTGCGGACGCGGCTTCGAGCGCGGGAAAGGGACTAATCTCGCTCGGCAACGGGCAATAGCCACCAACGACGTGGCTGTTCGCGAGCATTGGTGCCAGCACCTCGCCCAGCTGCGCCTCGAGCCGCTCGCGCTCCTCGCGCTCAAGCTCTTCAATAAATGCCTTGCGATTTTCGCGCGCCAAACGGCGAAGTGCTACCTTATCAGCCAGAGCGGGTGGGTGAGAGGCGAGCATTGGAGCGCTTTACACGATCTCGTCCCAAATGTCCGCTTTGGGGCAGCTACGCGGCGAAGGAGCGGTGTGACGGGACCGCCATGGCCGTTTGCCCTAAAATCCTCTGACGCCAAAACGTCAGGTGGGCGCCGTGTGCGTCGGACCCCTTGGAGACCCAATTGGCCCGGGCAGGGACAGCTCCCTTTCGGATCGATATCGCCTC
>DASWTR010000361.1:0-1684 GCA_036402035.1 Sphingomicrobium sp. | reverse complement strand
GGCGAACTGCTGCCAGCTTGCCTCGTCGACCCTGCCATGCACCGCCGCGACCAGAATTCCGTCCGCGAGCCGGCAATTGATCTCCATGCACCACCCCCTGCGTTCGGCGATCCGGCTGGTAACTTTTCTTTTACCCGGATCATCGAGGAGCGCAATCGAGGTCGCGTTAGCCCTTTTTCAGCACATCCAGCGCGGCCAGGGTCATCGCCTCGGTCGCGGTCAAGATCACCGCTTCCGCATCCGGGGCCCAGAAGGGCGAATGGAGCGATGGCAGCTTCTGCTGATTGCCGCCGGCCGCGTCCCACACCGGCTTGGGCGTGCCGCCGACCCAGAAGATCAGGCTCTCGATCGATTTGTCGGCAATCCAGAAGCGGCTGAAATCCTCGCCGCCCATCACCGCCGGCGTCTTGATCGCTCGGCCAGCGCCAAAATGCTGCTGGAACAGCGCCAGCGCGCGGGCGCTGATCTTCTCCGTGTTGAACGTCGCCGGCGTGGACTCGGCCTCGCGGATGGTGACGACCGGCATCTTGTCCTCGGGCATGCCGGCCGCAATCGCCTCGCCGCGCGCGATGCGCTTGATTCCGTCGAGCAGCAGCTTGCGCACTTCGGGCGTGTAGCTGCGCACCGTCAGCTGCAGCCGCGCTTCGTCGGAGATGATGTTGTGCTTGGCCCCGGCGAGAAAGCTTCCGACGGTGACCACGGCGGGCTGGGACGGATCGTTCTCGCGGCTGACCAGGGTCTGCAGCGTGGTTACGATCCGGCTGGCGAGGACGATCGGGTCCTTGGTGGTCTGCGGATAGGCGCCATGGCCGCCGACGCCCTTCACGCTGATGTCGACGCTGTCGACATTGGCCAGCGCATAGCCTGGTGTAATCCCGATCACCCCGGCCGGCAGCGCCGCCGCATCGTGGAAGGCGATCGCGGTCGATGGCTTGGGGAAGCGGGTGTAGAGCCCGTCCTCCAGCATCGCGCGGGCGCCTTCGCTGGTTTCCTCGCCCGGCTGCAGGATCATGACCAGCGTGCCCGACCATTGGTCCTTCATCGCCGCCAGCCGGCGCGCGGTGCCCAGCCAGGCGGTCATGTGGGTGTCATGGCCGCAGCCGTGCATCACGCCGGTCTCGACGCCCGGACGGGCGGTGGCCCTGACCTTGGAGGCATAGGGCAGTCCGGTCTGCTCGACGATCGGCAGGCCGTCCATGTCGGCGCGGATCATCAGCACCGGGCCCGGCCCATTCTTCATCACTGCGACGACGCCGGTCTTGCCCACCTTCTCGGTGACGGTGAACCCGAGCTTCCGCGCCTCTGCCGCTAGCTTGGCCGGGCTGCGCACTTCCTGCATCGACAGCTCGGGATTGGCATGGAGGTCCTTATAGACCGCCATCAGCGACGGCATGTCCGCCTTGATCGCCTCGTTAAGGGTCGCGGCCGGCGCGGCGGTCGGGAACGCGAGGGCGGCAAGAAGGGCCAGCTTCAGTTTCATCGTTCGCGGTTCCTATTGAACGGGGACAAGCTCGATCACGTCGAGCGTCGATTCATAATGGGGGTAGGGGAATAGGATGCGCCAGCGCCGCTCGCCAATCCGCTCGACCCAGCCGGCCAGGTCGCGCTCCGGGTCGCGGCCATATTGATAGGCCCGGGTCTCGTCCCCCAGCACCATCGTGCCGAGGAAAACCTGCCGCAGCTG
>DASWTR010000360.1:0-12198 GCA_036402035.1 Sphingomicrobium sp. | reverse complement strand
CGCCGAGCGGCGACAGCTCGGTTACGACCCGGCCCGGCCACAGGCCCGATGCGTCGACGTCGGAAATGGTCTCCTCGGCAACCGCCTTCTGTTGCTCGCTCGCGTAGAAGATCGCCGAGCGGTAGGCGGCGCCGATGTCATTGCCCTGCCGGTCGAGGGTGGTCGGGTTGTGGATCTGGAAGAAATATTCCAGCAGCGTCCTGTAGCTCACTTGCTCGGGGTCGAAGATGATCTCGATGGCCTCGGCATGATGGCCCTTGTTGCGGTAGGTCGCATTGAGCGTGGTTCCGCCCGAATAGCCGACGCGCGTCGAGACGACCCCCGGCTGCCTCCGGAACAGATCCTGCATGCCCCAAAAGCAGCCGCCGGCGAGGACGGCACGTTCCGTACCCATAGTCCAATCCTTTCATGAGACGAGTCCGCGGGCCGCGTCGCGGCGCGACGGGCCGGGCTCCCATGGCCCTGAATTCGCGGGCTGTGCCGCTTTGGTTACGGGGACGCGGCGTCGCACTCAGGCGGCGCTGGCCTCCAGCACGCCGGCGAGCCTCTTCAGGCCGCGATGGACGGAGACCTTCACGTCGGATTCGCCGATCCCCATCGTCATCGCGGCTTCCGCGGTGCTGAGACCCTTTAGCCTCGTGTGCCTAATGGCGCCGGCCTGCTTCTCGGGCAGGCTGCCGAGCAGCGTTTCGACGTCGAGCCGCGCCTCGATCGCTTCATCGAACCCTTCGACGCGGAGGATTTCACTAAGGTCGTCGATATTGGAACTGACCCGGCGCCGCCGGAAATGATCGACCAGCTTGTGCCGGGCGATCGCGAATAGCCAGGGCGTGAACGGCCGCGCGCCGTCATAGCTCTCGCGGCGCATGTGGATCGCCATCAGCGTGTCCTGGATTAGATCTTCGATTTCCGCCTCGCCCTGGTGCAGCCGGCGGCCGTAAAAGGACATGAGAAGCGGGGTAATCGCCCGGAGCAGCGCATTGTAGCTTCGTGCTTGCCCTTGCATGGCCTCGGTCATCAGCTGCCTGAGATAAGGTTCTGAGGGGCGGCGCGCGCCGGCGGCCGCTGGCCGAGCCGGGGATCGTAGGGCATTGGGCATGGTCGGGTCTCCATTCGCTTGTCTTGCGAAGGGAGGAGCTAGGCGGGGCGCCAAGCTGGCGCCGTCCCGCTTATATTGCTATTGTCGCGAACGTGCGGTCATAGGATCGAGGAAGGGGTCAGGCAGGAGAAGAGGCCGTGCCGCTCCGATCGCACGTCCCAGAGCAACTATATCCGCGCATTGAGCCAAACGACCGGCTTTCCAACCCGCTGGACGAGATGGCGCGCGTGCTCGACCGGCCTCCGCCCGTCGCCGGCGAAGCCTCGCCCGATGATGTTCGCCTGACGCCGCGATGGATTCATGGCGAGCTGCACGACGAGCTGCACGCCATGGAAGGCCATGTCGTCATGACCTTCTACGGCCCGTCCCAGGACGTGTCCTGGAGGGAAGGGGCGGACCGCCGCTACAGCAGGACCAGGCCCGGAGCGATCACCCTTATCCCCGCGGGCCACGAGGGCAAGTGGGACATCAACGGGCCGATCGAGGTCTCGCATGTCTATCTCAGCGACGAGCGGCTGAAGCTTGTTGCGCAAGGACTTGGCGGGGGAAAGCCGTTCGAGTTGATACAGCGGATCCTGTTCGATGACCCGGTCGCCGCCAATATCCTCCAGATGCTGGGCGGTGATGCGGCCGCCCGCGATGCTCCTTCGAGGCTGTTCGTCGACCAGGCGATCGACCTGCTTTGCACCCATCTTGTCCGCGGCCACTCCAGCTTAGGCGCGCTGGATTCAACGCCCCGGCGCGGACTGGCCGATTGGCAGGTCAAGAAAGTCACCGGCTACATGCGCGAGCATTTCTGCCGCGACATCGGGATCCAGGAGCTCGCCGACCTGGTCGGGCTAAGCAGGTTCCATTTCGCCAGCGCCTTTCGCCTGGCGACCGGCCATTCGCCCCATGCATGGCTGACCGACCTTAGAATGCAGCATGCCCGCCAGCTCTTGAGCCAGTCCGAGCTGCCCGTCACCGGGATCGCGCTTGCGGTCGGATTTCAGACCCCATCCTCCTTCGCCGCTGCCTTCCGCAAGCGGCTCGGCATGACGCCGTCCCAGTTTCGCCGCGCACTCTAGCTTTCCGCCCGCTCAGGATGATTGTCCGCACCGCCGCGTAACCGGACGGCGACGACCCGCGAATTGGGCTTCGTGGCCAATCCCCCCCTTGGCCCCGACCGCGGACGGCTGGTTCTGTCGAGTCTTGGCAGCCTTCCGCGGTCGCTTCTCGCAATTTGATCGCGGCGGCCAGCGATGGCGCCGCGCAATGGAGGCTTTGGTGCCAAAGGTTCTTGTCCTTTACTACTCATCCTATGGTCACATCGAGGCCATGGCCGCGGCCATGGCCGAAGGCGCCCGAGCCGGCGGCGCCCAGGTCGACGTCAAGCGCGTGCCGGAGACCGTGCCCGAGGAAATCGCCCGTTCGGCCGGCTTCAAGCTCGACCAGCAGGCGCCGGTCGCGACCATCGACGAGCTCGAGCATTATGACGCCATCATCATCGGCGCCGGGACCCGGTTCGGCCGCATGTCGTCCCAGCTTGCAACCTTCCTCGACCAGGCCGGCGGCCTTTGGGCGCGCGGCGCCCTCAACGGCAAGGTCGGAGCGGCCTTCACCTCCACCGGAACCCAGCATGGCGGACAGGAAACGACCCTGTTCACCATCATCACCAACCTGCTGCACTTCGGAATGACCATCGTCGGCCTGCCCTACAGCCATGCCGGACAGTCCAGCATCGACGAGATCGTCGGCGGGGCGCCCTATGGCGCAACCACCATCGCCGGCGGCGACGGCTCCCGGCTGCCGAGCGCGATCGACCTCGAGGGTGCCCGGCACCAGGGCGAACTCGTCGCCAGGACCGCCGCGAAGCTGTTCGGCTGAGCCCAGTAACCGGCGCGGCGCCGGCCGCGAAACCAAAGCGAACCATGCCGCCGGCCGGGCCCACCCCCGGCGCCCATGGCAACGCGCAAAGGAACTTCAGCCATGTTCACCAAGATTATTTCGGACGCCTCATTCGACATCGACGTGATCGGCTCCTCCGAGCCGGTGGTCGTCGATTTCTGGGCCGATTGGTGCGGCCCCTGCCGGTCGATCGGGCCGGCGCTGGACCAGATCGCCGATGAGCTCAGCGGCAAGGTCACCATCGCCAAGCTCAATGTCGACGAGAATCCGGATGCCGCGGCGCGCTACGGCGTCCGGTCGATCCCGACCATGATCCTATTCAAGAACGGCATCCCGGTATCCTCGCAGGTGGGCGCCGCGCCCAAGTCCTTCCTCAAGCAATGGGTCGAACGCGGCCTTTGACAGCAATGCCGCGCAAACGCCGGCCAAGGAGAAATATCATGCTCAAACGCATTCCGATGATGCTTGCTCTGGCGCTCGCCGCCATTGCCGGCCCCACCGCCGCAACGGCTCATGGAGAGCCCCTCCGGGAAACGGTCACGCTCGCAGCCGACCAGGCAATCCCCAACGTCCCGGGCAAGCGGCTGGTCAGCTACGTCGTCGACTATCCTCCCGGCGCCAGCTCGGCCTCGCATCGCCATGCGGGCTCGGCATTCATCTATGCCTATGTCCTCGCGGGCGAGATCAGGAGCCAGGTCAACGGCGGCCCGGTGGAGCTCTACCGCGCCGGCCAAATGTGGTTCGAGAACCCCGGTAGCCACCACCAGGTCAGCGCCAATGCGAGCGAGACGAAGCCGGCCAAGCTGCTCGCGGTCTTCATCGTCGACGAGGCTGACCGGGCGCACACGGTGCCGGACAGCGAGTAACCGCCGCGCGGCCTTAGGCGAACTAACCGACAGGCAATCAGGACGCCGGCTGCCCGGCGACGGAGAAGACAAGACATGACGACCATCGACCATCTCATCGAGACCGGCCGGGTGATGGACCTCGGCGCGCGCGAAAGCGCTCCTGCCGCCACCGGCCGGCCGGCGGCCGCCGAGGCGAATTCCTCGCAGCGCATGGACTATGACGCAGCCTCGCCCAAGGGCATGCAGTCGCTCGGGCTGGTCTACGGCCACGTCCTTCAAAGCAACCTTCCCAAGTCGCTCGTCGAGCTCGTCTACCTGCGCATCTCCCAGATCAACGGCTGCGCCTATTGCATCGACATGCATTCGCGGGAGCTGATGAAGGGCGGGTTTCCGGTCGAGAAGCTGGTCCTGGTCCAGGGCTGGCGCGAGGGCGGACGGCTGTTCGACGATGTCGAGCGGGCCGCCCTTGCCTGGGCCGAGACCGTGACCAGGGTCGCCGAGACCGGCGTGCCCGAGGCCGAGTACCAGGCAGCGGCGGCGATGTTCGAGCCGAAGGATCTCGCCGACCTCACGATCGCGATCGGCCTCATGAACGCCTACAACCGGATGGCGATCAGCTTCAGGAAGCCTCCCCAGGCCGCCGCCTGAGCCCGCATCCCCGCCGCATCCGCAGCAAGCCTCCCCGAGAAGGACCCGACGATGGAATCTCCAGCCCGCAATTGGATCGACGGCAAGTTCACCGGCGCTGTTTCGCTTCGGGAATCCATCAATCCGGCCACCGGCAAGGTCATCGGCAGCTACGTGGACTCAGGGCTGGAAGCGGCGAAGCTCGGGGTCGAGGCGGCGCTCCGAGCGTTCCGGGAGTCCCCCTGGCGCCACGACATCGAGCTTAGGGCGAGGGTGCTGACCCAGATCGCCGAAGCATTCGAACGCAATGAAGGCGAGCTGGTCGAGCTGCTCGCAACCGAGAACGGCAAGGTGAAGCCGGAGGCGGCGTTCGAGCTCAGCCTCGTCGCTCCCAAGCTTCGCTATTATGCGGCCAAGGTGCTGGTCGATGGCGGCCGGGTGGTCATCCCGAAGCCGGGCGCCATGTCGATCGTCCTTCGCGAACCGGTCGGCGTCGCCGGGATCATCGCGCCCTGGAACTCTCCAGTCATCCTCGCCATCCGCTCGCTGGCCCCCGCGCTCGCCGCGGGATGCACGGCGGTGGTCAAGCTTCCAGGCCAGGTCGCCCAGGTGGCGCACCTCATGGCCAAGGTGATGGCGGAGGCGCCGGACCTTCCGCGCGGAGTCATCAACCTCTTCTTCGAGAGCGGCGCCGAAGGGTCGGCGTTCCTCGTCGACAGCCCGGACGTACCGGTGATCAGCTTCACCGGGAGCACCCGCACCGGCCGAGCGATCGCGGCGGCCGGTGCGAAACACCTTAAGCGCATCGGCCTCGAGCTTGGCGGCAAGACGCCGATGATCGTCTTCGA
This sequence comes from Sphingomicrobium sp., assembly GCA_036402035.1. Lineage (GTDB taxonomy): Bacteria > Pseudomonadota > Alphaproteobacteria > Sphingomonadales > Sphingomonadaceae > Sphingomicrobium. The sequence continues at coordinate 6,889 of DASWTR010000360.1, read as the reverse complement.
TGACGCCGACCTCGACACCGTGCTGCCCATCCTCGAAAAGGCTGTGACGACCTTCTCCGGACAATTCTGCATGACCGGCTCGCGCCTGCTCGTTCAGCGCGGCATCGCCGGGAGGATCCAGGAAGAGCTCGCGAGGAGGCTCAAAGCCGTCAGGCTCGGTCCGGCGAGCGACCCGGCGAGCGACATGGGCCCGCTCATCGACCGGGCCAATGTCGAGCGGGTCGACAAGGTGGTAGAGGCCGCGATCGCCGAAGGCGCAAGCGTTATCGTCCGCGGCGGACCGGCCACCGAAGGCCGGCTGGGTGAGGGTGCCTTCTTCGCGCCCGCCTTTCTAGAAGTGCCGAGCGCCGATCTCGCCATCGTCCAGGAGGAAACCTTCGGGCCGGTCCTGACCCTCCAGCCGTTCGATGACGAAGCCGAGGCCATAAGGCTCGCGAACGCCACCGAATATGGGCTTGCCGCGAGCGTCTGGACCCGCGACCTCGACCGCTCCTTCAGGATGGCGCAGGCTCTGGAGTTCGGGTCCGTATGGATCAACAATTGGGCCAAGGTGTTCGATGGCGCCGAGGAAGGCGGCTACAAGCAATCGGGCCTCGGACGCCTCAACGGCTTCGCGGCGATGGATGACTTCGTCGAGCACAAGCATATCGCGCTGAGCCCCGGTCTGCCGGCGGCCTGACTCCATGAGCATGGGCGAGACGCACTCGACCCGGATGCTGATCCTCGGCTCCGGCCCGGCCGGCCTCACGGCCGCAATCTATGGCGCGCGGGCAGGCCTGTCGCCGATCGTCGTGCAGGGCATGCAGCCGGGCGGGCAAATGACGACCACGACGGATGTCGAGAACTATCCCGGCTTCCGGGACGTGATCCAGGGGCCTTGGCTGATGGAGGAGATGCAGGCGCAGGCCGGGCTCGTCGGCACCCGCATCATGACGGACCATATCGCCGAGGTCGATCTTTCGAGCCGTCCGTTCCGGGCGGTCGGCGACAGCGGCGCCGTCTATCTCGGAGACACGCTTCTCATTTCCACCGGGGCCCAGGCCAAGTGGCTTGGGCTGCCCTCCGAGGAGCAGCTGCGGGGCAGGGGCCTGTCCGCTTGCGCAACCTGCGACGGCTTCTTCTTCAAAGGCCGGAAAGTGGTTGTGATCGGCGGCGGCGATACCGCCGCAGAGGAAGCCTTGTTCCTGGCCAATCTCGCCAGCGAAGTGACCCTGATCCACCGCCGCGACAGCCTTCGAGCCGAGAAGATCCTGCAGGATCGCCTGTTCGCCAATCCCAGGATCAGCATCCTGTGGAACAAGGTCGTCGACCGCTTCATCGCCGGCGGCAGTCCGGAAGGGCTCATCGGTATCGAGCTCAGGGACGTTGCGACCGGGGAAAGCTCTCGTTTGGACGCCGAGGGCGGCTTCGTGGCCATCGGCCACTCACCCTCGACCGAGCTGTTCCAGGGCATGCTCAAGCTCGACAAGGACGGCTATATCGAGGTGCAGCCCGGCTCCACCAGGACCGGCATCCCGGGCGTCTTTGCCTGCGGCGACGTGATGGACAAGGTCTACCGGCAGGCGGTTACCGCCGCCGGCTCGGGCTGCATGGCGGCCCTTGATGCCGACAAGTTCCTGCGCGAGGCGGATTTCGAGGCCGGCGCGCGCCAGGCGGGTTCGGCCGGTTGACCCTTATTCCCTGTCCGTCGCTTGCCGTTTCCGGTTTGAGGACGCGAGCGGTGCGGTGGGTGGGAGGGGGGATGCCGGCCGCTCGCGTCCTCTGTTTGCGTCCCGGCAATGGTGACGATCGCCCGGAGCACCATGACTCTGTCCCTTCGGACCCCTTCCGGCAATTGTACTGAGGTTTAACGTTGTGCCCCACGAGCCGCTAATGGGCGGAATGGGTGGAAAGTGGTCGTTAGCGGGTGGGCATCAGATCGTCGTCCTGCAATCCAGCGCGACTAAACTTCAATGCGTCGTCGACAAGGCTCTTCGCCTGCACTCGCATGTAGTCCGCCCGATGCTCTTCTGGCGTGGCCAGGGCCAGCTCCACAAAGCGCTCCACTCGATGGTCGCGCCACTCTCCAAAGGTGAAGTTGTCGTTCATGCGCCTTGCTAGGCGCGCTTGTGCAATGACCGCAATGGGTGGAAAGCGGACATTGGCTGTGTAAACATTGAGCAATGCGCAACCAAGGGCTGGCCTTCCCACTAACTCTTCTTGCTGCCGCAACCTGCATCGGCACGGGGTCAGCCGCCGGACCGCTCCCTATTGTCTGCATCCGCGATCAAGATGATGATCCGAAAAAGATAAAGGCGCTATTTGGCCAAATCGATCGTAAAGAGGTCGCCAATCTGGAAGCTGCCAACGTCTCGTTCTACGTCGCCGATCGCGGTTTTGTCGCCGTCGAGGAAATCGTTCCACTGTTGAATTATCGCGACGGCCGCGAGGACGCCGCTCCCCTATACGTGAGTGGGATTCGCCCCCTCGAGGACAAGCGGCGAGCTGGGAGCGCAGATTCCTACGTAGTGCAGATCAGCAGGTCAGCTTGGTTCGATCGGGGATCTGACATCAACAACAGCTACACGAAAATCGATGACTTCTGGCTGGTCAGCTTCAGCGGCTGCGAGATCAAGACAGTCCGCGAAGTTCCGGAACTTTCATACATGATCGACAGCACCGATAAGTAGGGCTGCGTATCCGGTGGGTCGTTCGTGGCCGTTATGGGTGGAAAACGGACGTTAGCGAAAACCTATTGAGCGGGGGCGTAAGCGGACTTGAACGTCAGCGATGAGAACTCCGCTCCTCTCAGCCGTTGAATGAATGTCGCCACGGCCGATGGACTGCTGCCGGGCGGAAACGCGATTACCAGTTCTCGACCTTCTGGCGCGTCCATTTGCTTGCTCGGAAAGCCACTCTGCGTGACAAAAACCTCCAGCCGGTTCAAATCGGCTTGCGACCCAAACGCATGAACGCCGATGAGAACGGGTGCGGACGCTTGGGTGGGGGCGGGGTGGGTTGTGGGCTGCGCCGACGCGCTACAGGCGCTGATGGCAAACGCACCGAGGACGAAGAGCGGACTGACACGCATGGCAATCTCCCGCTGTCGTTGTGCAGCGAAGGCGTAATGACCGCAATGGGTCGATAGTGGCCGGAAAGGGTGGAAAGCGGACATTAGCACTGGTCGCTCGCTTCTCTTCTGGTAATCTATTCTTGGTAATTAGCAGGATTTACTAATCTGATGCACTTCTCCCGCAGCTGCCTCGTCATCGCACTTGCACTCGCACCGGCAACCGCACCGGGCGAGCAATGGTCAACGTCCGGTGATGGAATGAAGTGCTTCCCGCTGCGGCGCGCCGATGCAGTCAGGCTATGGATCGCTTCCGACGAGCCCAACGAGCGGAAGACGGCTGTAGAGGGTTCCAGGGAATCTGCGGCCAGACGCGACGACGGCAACGCTCCGCTGTTGTTCTTTGAGGTTCGGATTCGAGCCGATCGCCCGATTCAAAAATGCATGCGCCTGCGATGGCGGGTGGAGCCTTGGGGTCAACGTCCTGTCGACGCCGCAGACTTTGGCGGCAAGCTTCCGTCCGGAACCGTGGACGTGATCTACAACGCGCATCACGATGAGGCGGCGGGCACGATCCAAGTCTGGGTGCCTAATGACGACGTTCGTGAACGTCCCGAGACCTTCCGGATCGTTTTGCTCGATCCGGTCACAAGGCGGCCGCTTGCCGGAACGGTCGGCGCTTATGATCCAGGAACGGGCATGCGGGCGCGGAATCGCCCAGCCCAATCGCTGAACATGACGAACAGGTTGGTAATGACCGTCCTGGATGCCCCGGGGCCGCGATCGAGGGAGTAGCAACGCTAATGACCGCAATGGGTCGAAAGCGGTCATAAGCCGCTTATGGCCGGAATGGGTGGAAAGCGGTCGTTAGCTGTCCTTACCGTCCGTTTCCTGATTACTCACAAGGCTCAGGCGGTGTGAGGCGGCGAGTGCAGCGGGGACGGCCAGCACAAGCAGCCACCAAATCAACGTCCACGCGAAGTGAAACCAGTACCAAGGGTCCAGCTCGCCGGGTCGGAAGAAGGTCCGGAGGACCAGAAAGTGCGGGAGCCCCAAGAACAGGACGCACACCGTCATCACCAGTACATTCCATACTTGCCGCGGCCTCCGCGGCAGGAAAGCCCCGATAATGCCTGGCCAATCACCGACGCCGAGTTCGGCGATGTTAGTGGCTCTTCGGCGACGCTTCACCCACGGCGTGATGATCTTAAGCCAGCCACGAAGCGCGACTACTGAAGCAAGCACGGAGATGGCCAACAAAAGGTATCCCACACCTCAGTTTGGCTGACCGAGTTAATGACCGCAATGGGTCGATTGCTGCCATTACGCCGCTAATGGCCGGAATGGGTCGAAAGCGGTCATTTGGACCAGCCACCGCCAAGTGCCCGGAAAAGCTCGATCTGCCTCGTCGCGACCTCGCCATTGATGCTGGCCAGCCCGGCTTGGGTTTCCGCGAAACTCCGTTCCGCGTCGAGCAGGGCGAGCGAGTCCACCTGACCCTCGCGCTGTTGCGCGCGAACGATTCCGGCTGCGATTTTCGCCTCGTCGCGCGCGGACCGCAATGCCTCGCGCTGGCGCAGCACATTGGCGTAGGATGACAGAGCGGTCTCAGTCTCCTGCAGGGAACGGAGCACCGCGCCATCGAACTCGGCGAGAGCCTCCTCGGCTCCCGCCTCGGCACCGGCAACCCGCGCTCGGGCCCTCCTGTGATCGGTAAACGACCAGCTGATCAGCGGGCCGAGCAGGAATCCGATCGGGTTGCTGAGCAGATTGGAAATGCTTGCCGCCGAAGCGCCGAGCGAGCCCCCGAGGCTGATCCTGGGATAAAGCTCTGCGGTGGCGATCCCTATTCGGGCGGTCGCAGCTGCCAGCCGACGTTCGGCGGCGCGGACATCAGGTCGGCGCGCGAGCAGCTGGGCGCCGTCGCCGACCGGGATGGGCCGGTCGACCGTGAGCGAGGTGGTGCGCGCGCCCGCCGCGTGGGGCAGCTCGGCGGGCGCGCGTCCGGTCAGCATCGCTAGCCTGAACAATGCGTTGGCACGCTCGGCGGCAATGGCCGGAATCTCGGCCTGTCGCTGGTTGCGAAGCGTTGCGATCCGCGCCGTGTCGAGGCGCGAATTGAGCCCGATCTCCACCCGGCGCTGGGTGAGGCGCAGGCTTTGATCCAGCAGCCTGACGATCTCGCCGGCGACGGCCAGCCGCTCGGCTGCGCTGGCCGCATCGGCATAGGCCCGGGCCGTTTCGGCGACGATCGCGACGCGAACGGCTTGGGCGTCCGCCTCGGCTGCGCCGACGTCGCCCCGCGCCGCCTCGACGCTCCGGCTGACCCGCCCGAACAGGTCCAGCTCATAGGCGACGCTGAGGCCGGCATCGAAGCTGGTCGACGCGTCGCTGGTCCCGGAATCGCGGCCGCGGGTCGCGCTCGCCCCGGCATCGGCCTGGGGGAGGCGGTCGACCTTGACCTCGCGAAGCACGGCCCGCGCCCGGGCCAGGCGGGCGGCCGCCGCGCGTACATCGCGGTTATGCGCCATTGCGTCCTGGATCAGCCCGTCGAGCGTGGCGTCGTCGAACAATCGCCACCAGTCGCTCTCGACCGCTGCTCCGGGCTGCAGCGCCGGCGAGCTTGCGGAGACGAACGCGCCGGCCGAGGCGGACGGGAGCGCCGGCGGGGCATAGTCGGGGCCGGTCGCGCAGGCGCCGACAACTAGCGCGGACGCGGCGGCGATCAATAGCCTCCTGGTCATGGGCGAATGCTCCTATTGTGCGGGGACCGCATCGGCCTGAGAGCCGGCGCGGCGGCGTCGGGCGCGCTCCAGCCGCTCGCCGAGGGTACGGCAGGTGACGTAGAAAACCGGAGTGAAGATGAGGCCGAACGCGGTCACGCCGATCATCCCCGAGAAGACGGCGGTGCCGAGCGCCTGGCGAAGCTCGAATCCCGGCCCACCGGCCAGCACCAGCGGCAGCACGCCGAGGATGAAGGCGAAGCTGGTCATCAGGATCGGGCGGAGGCGGGTTCGCGCCGCCTCGACCGCCGCTTCGATGGGACTCGCCCCCCGCTCCTCCGACTGCTTGGCAAACTCGACGATGAGGATGGCGTTCTTGGCCGCGAGCGCGATGAGGACGATAAGGCCGACCTGGGTCAGGATATTATTGTCCAGGCCGCGAAGATTGACGCCGGCCATCGCCGCCAGCAGCGTCATCGGCACGATGAGGATGATGGAAAGCGGTAGCAGCAGGCTCTCGAACTGGGCCGCCAGCACAAGGAAGACGAACACCACCGACAGCGAGAAGATCAGGACGGCGATATTTCCGGCCGCGCTCTGCTGGTAGGCGATCCCGGTCCACTCGGTCCCATAGCCGTGGGGCAGCTTTGCCGCGAGCCGCTCCATCGTCCCGATCGCCTGGCCGGTCGAATATCCCGGCGCGGTCTCGCCATCGACCTCGACCGCCGGATAGAGGTTGTAGCGCGTCACTCGGTATGGGCCCGTCTTGTCGGCAAAGGTCGCGACCGCGCCGATCGGGACCATCTCGCCGGTCATCGAGCGGGTCTTCAATTGGGCGATGTCGGCCGGGTCGTCGCGCGCCGCGGCTTCCGCCTGCGCGGTCACTCGGAAGGTTCGGCCGAGCAGGTTGAAGTCGTTGACATAGGCCGATCCCAGATAGACCTGCAGCGCTTCGAACACCCGCTCGGGCGGTACACCGAGCATGTCGGCCTTGGTCCGGTCGATCTCCGCCCAGATCCGCGGGGTCGCGGTGTTGAAGAGCGTGTAGATGTTGGCGAGGCCCTTCTCCTGCCGCGCTTCGGCGATGAGCTGGCCAGCGGCCTGGTCGAGCGCCATA
>DASWTR010000359.1:0-6600 GCA_036402035.1 Sphingomicrobium sp. | reverse complement strand
GGCGTGGATGGTGAAATAGTCGACGCCCTGCTCGGCCTGCTCGATCAGCGTGTCGCGGAAGATCTCCCAGCTCAGGTCTTCGGCAATTCCTCCAACCTTTTCAAGCGCTTGGTAGATAGGGACAGTGCCGATCGGGACCGGCGAGTTGCGGATGATCCATTCGCGCGTGTCGTGGATGTTGCGCCCGGTCGACAGGTCCATGACCGTGTCGGCGCCCCAGCGGATCGCCCAGACCATCTTGTCGACCTCTGACGCGACGTCGCTGGCGACCGCGCTGTTACCGATATTGGCGTTTATCTTGACCAGGAAGTTGCGGCCGATCGCCATCGGCTCGGATTCGGGGTGGTTGATGTTGTTGGGGATTATCGCGCGGCCGCGAGCGACCTCGTCGCGGACGAATTCGGGGGTGACGAAATCGGGGATTGAGGCGCCGAAGCTTTCGCCGTCCCGCGCATTTGCCGGCGCCTGTTCGCGGCCGAGATTTTCGCGGATCGCGACATATTCCATCTCGGGCGTGATGATGCCGCGCCGGGCATAGTGCATCTGGCTGACGTTGGCGCCCGGCTTGGCGCGAAGCACGCGGCGGCGGACGTTGGGGAAGGGCGCGACGCCGCCGGAGCGGTCGGGGCCAAGCTGGCCATTATCCTCCGGCCGCACCTCGCGCTGGGCGACTTCCTCGACGTCGCCGCGGCCGCGGATCCACTCGCGGCGAAGCTCGGGCAGGCCGGCCATGATGTCGATGCGGGCGCTCGGATCGGTGTAGGGGCCGCTGGTGTCGTACAGCGTCACCGGCGGCTCGCCGCTCGACGGCTCCAGATCGACCTGCCGCATGGCGACGCGGATGCCGTCGCGCCCTTCGACATAAATTTTTCGCGAACCGCGGATCGGGCCGGTGGTTACAGTCAATTCGGTGCGTGCGGGAATGTCCGCCATTTGAGACTCCTCTTCCTCCGCCGGTGTCAGCCGGATCAGGTTCGATGGGTCGCGGGCTCGTGCCCGCCTCTCAAGCGCCGTTCAGGGGCTCATCAAAGTACCACTTTGACGGGAACCTGAGCGCTCCCCCAGGGAAGTCTTGCCTCTAGTCTGGTGTCCGGGCTGCGTCTAGCGGCCGATCGATGGTGTCTGCTTGACGGCTGGCTTCTTCGCTGGCGTCGTCGCGCTGGCTGAGGCCGCTGCAACCCGCTCCGCCGGGGTCAGGGTGCCGTCCTTGTTGGCGTCGAGCCGGTCGAAATTGGCCAGCGTCGGCGCGCGGAACTCGTCCTTGCTGATCGCCCCGTCCTTGTTGGCGTCGAACTGGTCGAGGAACGGCTTGGCGTCGGGGTCCTTGATCGTCGGCAGCTTGGCGCGGGCGTCGAACTCGGCCCGGCTGATCGATCCGTCGCTGTTGCTGTCGAGCCGGCCGAACGCGGCGTCGCGCTCCTTCTTCATTTCCTCGATCTTGGCCTCGGCGCTCTTGACCAGGCGGGTGTTGATCTCGACCGGGGTCACCTTGCCGTCCTTGTTGGCATCCATATCGGCATAGTCAGTGTCCAGCTGAGTGCTGATCTCGGACCGGGCCAGCGGCTTGGGCTGCTCGGTGGCGGTCGGCTCCTGGGCCAGTGCCAGCGCAGGCATGGCGGTGAGAATTGAAACGGCGGTCAGTCGTTTGAACATGGTCATCCTTTTCATTTCGCGCCGGTTTTGCGTCGGCCGGACCATCTTCGCAACCGCCTTACGGCAGCATGAACCGCCAGAGGGACGAGGCGCTGCGCGGCCCGCCGCTTGACCTTTGCGCGTGGGGCCGCTTGGGAAGGCGTCCGATGAGCGCCCTCACCCATCTCGACCGGCTGGAGGCCGAGAGCATCCATATCATGCGCGAAACGGTCGCGGAGGCGTCGCGGCCGGTGATGCTCTATTCGATCGGCAAGGACAGCGCGGTGATGCTGCACCTGGCGCGAAAGGCCTTCTTTCCGGCCCCGCTGCCTTTTCCGCTGCTGCATGTCGATACAAGCTGGAAGTTCCGCGACATGTACGCGCTGCGTGACAAGGTCGCGGCCGAGCCGGGGATCGAACTGCTGGTCTTCAAGAACCCCGAGGCCGAAGCTCAGGGCATCAACCCGTTCGACCATGGCCCGCTCCATACCGAGCTGTGGAAGACAGAGGGGCTCCGCCAGGCGCTCGACAAATATGGCTTCGACGCGGCGTTCGGGGGCGCGCGTAGGGACGAAGAGAAGAGCCGGGCGAAGGAACGCATCTTCTCCTTCCGCACCGCCAGCCACCGCTGGGACCCGAAGCGGCAGCGCCCGGAGCTGTGGTCGCTCTACAATGTCCGCAAGAACCCGGGGGAGTCGATGCGCGTCTTCCCGCTGTCCAACTGGACCGAGCTCGACGTCTGGACCTACATATTGCGCGAGCAGATCGAGATCGTGCCGCTGTATCTCGCGGCGCCGCGGCCGGTGGTCGAGCGTGACGGGTTGCTGATCATGGTCGACGACGAGCGGTTCCGGCTGCGCGACGGCGAAAAGGTCGAAACCCGTTCGGTGCGCTTCCGGACGTTGGGCTGCTACCCGCTCTCGGGCGCGGTCGAGAGCGAGGCGGATACCATCGAGAAAATTATCCGGGAAATGCTGCTCGCTACCACCAGCGAGCGGCAGGGGCGGATCATCGATCGCGATGCCGGCGAAGGCTCAATGGAGAAGAAGAAACAGGAGGGCTATTTCTGATGGCCCTGCCGCACGCCGACGAGCGGGAGCTGATCGCGTCGGACATCAGCGCCTATCTGGACAAGCAAACCTCCAAGGAGCTGTTGCGCTTCATCACTTGCGGCAGCGTCGATGACGGCAAGTCGACCCTGATCGGCCGGCTGCTGTACGAAACCCGCCAGATCTTCGACGACCAGATGGCGGCGCTGGAAGCCGACAGCAAAAGGGTCGGGACGCAGGGCGGCGCGATCGATTTCGCGTTGTTGGTCGACGGGCTTTCCGCCGAGCGCGAGCAGGGCATCACCATCGACGTTGCCTACCGTTTCTTCGCCACCACCAAGCGCAAGTTCATCGTCGCCGACACGCCCGGCCACGAACAATATACCCGCAACATGGTCACCGGAGCCTCGACCGCGGACCTCGCCCTGCTGCTGGTCGATGCGCGCAAGGGGGTGCTGGAGCAGACCCGCCGCCATTCGATCCTCGCCAATCTGGTCGGCATTCGCCGCATGGTGCTGGCGGTGACCAAGATGGACCTGGTCGATTTCGACCAGGCCGCGTTCGAGGCGATCGCCGCCGACTATCGCGCCTTTGCCGAGCAGATCGGGGTCGCCGAGTGGATCGCCATCCCGGTTTCGGGTCTCACCGGCGACAATGTCGCAGGACGCGGTAAGGCGACCGGCTGGTATTCGGGGCCGACCCTGCTCGAACATCTCGAAGCCGTGCCGATCGATAGCGCGGCGGCCGAGGCCAGCCCATTCCGAATGCCGGTGCAATGGGTCAGCCGGCCGGATCAGCATTTCCGCGGCTTTGCCGGGCAGATCGCTGCAGGCCACATCTCACCGGGCGATGAGGTCCGGGTCCTGCCTTCGGGGCGGATCGGTCGCATCGACCGGATCGTCACGATCGATGGCGACCTCGAGGAAGCGGTCGCGGGCCAGTCGGTCATGCTAACGCTGACTCAGGAAATCGATTGTTCGCGCGGCGACGTAATCGCCGCGGCCAAGGCTCCGCCCCACGCCGCCGACCAGTTCGAAGCGACGATCGTCTGGATGGCGGACGAGCCGATGATCCCGGGCCGCGGCTATTGGCTCAAGCTGGCGACCCAAACCGCCACCGCGACCGTCGCCCACCCCAAGCACCAGCTCAACGTCAACACGCTCGAGGAGCTGGCGGCCAAGACGCTCGAGCTTAATGCGATCGGCGTGGCCGAGATCACCACCGACCGGCCGATCGTGTTCGAACCCTATCGTGACGAAGCCGGTGGTCCGCCCAACCGCGTGCTCGGCGGCTTCATCCTGATCGATAAGCTAACCAACGCCACGGTTGCCGCTGGCATGCTGCATTTCGCTCTGCGCAGGGCGGAAAATGTCCATTGGCAGGCGCTTGATGTCAGCCGCGAAACCCATGCTCGCCTCAAGGGCCAGAAGCCGGCGGTGCTGTGGTTCACCGGCCTGTCGGGCGCGGGCAAGTCGACCATCGCCAACCTGGTCGAGAAGAAGCTGGCGGCGATGGGGCGCCACACCTTCCTGCTCGACGGCGACAACGTTCGCCACGGGCTCAACAAGGATCTGGGCTTCACCGAGGCCGACCGAATCGAGAATATCCGCCGCGTCGGCGAGGTAGCGAAGCTGATGGCCGACGCCGGCCTGATCGTGCTGACGGCATTCATCTCACCCTTCCGGGCGGAGCGGGAGATGGTCCGGAGGATGCTGGCCGAGGGCGAATTCATCGAAGTGTTCGTCGACACGCCAATCGAGGAGGCCGAACGCCGCGACGTGAAGGGCCTCTACGCCAAGGCCCGCGCCGGCGAGCTGCCCAACTTCACCGGCATCGACAGCCCCTACGAAGCGCCGGAAGCACCGGAGCTGAGGATAGACACCACCGAACTGTCGGCCGAGCAGGCAGCCGACCTGATCGTTGCGGCTTTGGATCAGCGCTAGGCCAGATGTTCTTTTCTCGCCGCCCAAAGTCGCCCTTGGATAGCGAAGAGTGGGAATGGCAACTTGCCGCGTTCGCGTGGCTCGAACGCGAATTTGGCGGAACGCCCAGGATACTGGCCCGGCCCGATGGCGACGAGTTTCCCGATACAACGGTCAAGGGCCATGCACTGGCCCTGGAATTGCTGGATCAGGTCAAGGCGATCGCGGGCATGGCCGAGTGGGCAACAGAGCTGAAGCCGCTTCGGCAAGCTCCCTCCAGCTACTCGGTCAACAACGTTGCGGCCGTAAACAGCGGTCCCGGCGCCGCCGGAACGTTCCGGATCACAAGGACGGCGGAGGGTGTCCCTATCGCCGAAATTCATTATTCGCCTGACGATCTCCATCACCCGAGCACCCTGGTCGGGACCCTGGCGCACGAAATGGCACATTATCTGTTGCACAGCGCTGCCGACCACGGCCCGGGCGGCGAAGATTGCGAGGAGTTGCTGACCGACCTCGCTGCGATCTGGCTGGGGTTTGGAATCTTCATGGGCAACCACGCCCGCTATGCCGGACATACCATCGATGCCAACGGCCAGTGGTTCGTCTCGGGCTCGCGAGGATATTTGTCGGAGCGTGCCAGAATGAGTGCGCTGGCCATCAGCGAGACACTTGCCGGCCGTGATCCGATGGACGCCGGCAAATATCTCAAAAAGTATCTGGTCGATGATCTGCGGCGGGCAGTCCGCTACATCTCTACCCGGAATCTCGAAGCCGATATCGCCGCGATCGAGCTAGCCGATTACGGCTGCTGAGCCGCAACCAGGGAAATTTCAACTCAGCGCGGGGTCACTCCGCCCGCTCTCATTTCCGCCGCAGTGACATTGCCGTCCTTGTCGACATCGAGCCGGTCGAAATTGGCCAACGTTGCCGTGCGATGTTCGACCAGGCTGACCTGACTGTCGCGGTTGCTGTCCATCCTGCCCAACATCGGCTGGGCATTGGCGGTCGGGGCAGGCGTTCCGATCTTGGCGAACTCGGCCTTGCTCAATTGGCCGTTCTTGTCGCTATCCAGCTGGGCGAACGCGGCGCTGTTGCGGGCCTGCGCCTGGGCAACCGCCTGAAGCTTCTGATACTGCTCAATCTCGGTCCTGGTCAGCTGGCCGTTCTTGTCCGCGTCCGTTTTGCGGAATTCCGCGTCCATCTCGGCAATGAACTGGCTGCGCGCCAGCGGCTTGGCGGCGTTCTGCGCCACCGTTTGGGCATTGGCGCCGGCGGCCGGCGCCAATGCCGCGAAGATTATGGCTGCCAATAAAAAGCGCGTCACCGCTTCCCTCCCCACTGCCCGCGCAGGCTAGTCGCTTCGCGGGCTATTTCAAGGAGTTGCAGATGGCCTGACTAAAAGGTGTAGGCCACGCCCAGCGCGGCCAGCCACTGGGTAGAGCTGCCACGCAGGTCGACGATCGGCGAATCCTTAAAGTCGCCGGTCAGCCTGGTGTAGCTGCCGGTTCCGAAGATCGACCAGCCGCCGGTCAGGTCGCCGGTGACCGAGTGGTTGGCGAGCAGGCTCAGCCGCCAATGCTTGAGACCGCCGTCGGCGTCGTAGACCGGCAGCCCGCTGGCCAAAGCGTCGACGGCGTCGATAGTATAATAATAGTCGGCATAACCGCCACCAGCCCATTCGGCGCTGGCCGACAGGCCGATGTAGAAGGTGCGCGACAGCGGCGTCCCGAAGTCGATCGTCGGCGTGATCAGGGTCGATTCATGCGCCCCAGCGACATCCTTCACCACGTCGAGGCGGAAGCTGAGCGCGTCATAGGGGTTGGTGAGGCCGTGGTAGGTGACCCCGGCGAAGACGCCCAGCTCGATCGCGGCATCCCGGTCTTCAAGCTCGTCGACGACATCGTCCTTGACGTCGCTCGTCCGGTTGAAGCGGACCCCGGCAATGGGACCGGCATCGAACTCCAGCGCGCCCGATCCCCTGGGAACGAAGTCCA
>DASWTR010000358.1:0-3163 GCA_036402035.1 Sphingomicrobium sp. | reverse complement strand
CAGCCTGGCCGGCCTGTCGCAGACGCGTCCCGGGCTCGCCGCGGCGCTGGCGATCTTCATGTTCAGCCTGGCCGGCATTCCGCCAATGTTCGGCTTCTGGCCCAAGCTGATGGTGTTCAACGCCGCGGTGCAGGAGGGCTTCTACGCCCTGGCAGTGACCGGCATCCTCGGCACGGTCATCGGCGCCTATTATTACCTGCGGATCGTCAAGGTGATGTATTTCGACGCGCCGGTCGCGCCCTATGCGCGTGGCCAGAGCGGGCTCGAAGGCGCGCTGATCGGGCTTGCGGCCATCATTGTCTCGCCGCTCGGCTATTTGCTGATCGGACCGCTTGGGGAACTCACCAACAACGCTGTCGGAAGCTTGTTCTGAGCCGAATCCGCATCGTCCAACGGCTGGGGTCTACCAATACCGCCCTGCTGGTCGACACGATGGCGGTGGAGGGCGACTGGCTGATCGCGCTCCACCAGGACGGCGGCAAGGGCCGGCATGGTCGCGTGTGGGAGTCGATCGAGGGGAATTTCTTCGGCTCGACCCTGATCCAGCTGCGGCCCGGCGATCCGCCAGCGCCCGCACTGGCGCTCGTCGCCGGCCTCGCCCTGGTCGAGGCGGTAGCAATGGAGGCGCCGAGCGCGCCGCTGATGCTCAAATGGCCCAACGACCTGTTGCTCGGCGATGCCAAGCTGGCCGGCATTTTGCTCGAGCGTTCGGCAGACCGGGTGGTGGCAGGGTTCGGGGTCAATTTGGCCGGGGCGCCGCAGATTGCGGGGCGAAAGACGGCGGCGCTGAAGCCGATCCGGGATATCGATCCGCAAGCCTTCGCGCCGATCCTGGCGGGCAAGTTCGCCGAGCTGCTCGCCGCCTGGCGCGGCTCCGACCCGGCCCAGTTTGCCCAGGCCTGGGTGGCCCGTGCCCATCCGGTCGGAACGGCGCTGGAGGTCCATAGCGGGCCCGGCGAGCGGGTCAGCGGCCGGTTCGACGGGATTGAGCCTGACGGAGCGATGCGTTTGAAGCGCGGCGACGGCAGCATCGACCTGATTCGCGCTGGGGATGTTCAGCTCGGCTGAATGCGAGTCGCATTCTCGCACCTGTCACGGACTGCTGATAAAGCCGATCTCGTTTCGCGACCGAGTCGAAGCGTTCACCGGCGCTGCGTCGCCGACCCTCTCGCGAAACCCAGCGCCGGTCCTGCTGGCCGGCACTCGCTGCTGGAGACCTTAGACATGAACGCAATCACCACCAAGGACGGCACCCGGATCTTCTACAAGGACTGGGGCCCCAGAGACGCGCAGCCGATCGTCTTCCATCATGGCTGGCCGCTGTCGGCCGATGACTGGGACAATCAGATGCTGTTCTTCCTGCAACAGGGCTATCGCGTGATCGCCCACGATCGCCGCGGCCATGGCCGATCGGATCAGACGGATCACGGCAATGAAATGGACACCTATGCCTCGGACGTCCAGGATCTGGTCGCCGAGCTGGACCTCAAAAATGCGATCCATGTCGGCCATTCGACCGGCGGTGGAGAGGTTGCCCATTATGTTGCGCGCGCGGAGTCGGGCCGGGTCGCCAAGGCGGTGCTGCTGGAGGCCGTCCCGCCGGTGATGGTCAAGAAGGAGTCGAACCCGGGCGGGACGCCGATCGAGGTGTTCGACGGCTATCGCGCCGCGCTGATGGCCAACCGCGCCCAGCTCTACATCGATATCCCTGCCGGGCCTTTCTATGGCTTCAACCGTCCAGGCGCGACCGTCAGCCAGGGCCTGATCGACAATTGGTGGCGCCAGGGCATGATGGGCAGCACCAAGGCGCACTATGAATGCATCAAGGCTTTCTCCGAAACCGACTTCACCGAGGATCTGAAGACGATCGACGTCCCGGTGTTGGTCATCCACAGCGAAGACGATCAGATCGTGCCCTACGCGGACAGCGGACCGCTCTCGGCCAAGCTGCTGAAGAATGGCGCGCTCAAGACCTACAAGGACTTGCCGCACGGCTGTGCCCAGACGCATCCGGACGTCGTTAACGCCGACCTGCTGGCTTTCTTCCGCGGCGAGCAATTGCCCGCAGAAGAGGAGAAGGTCGACGTGCATCTGGAGGTGCCGACGCCGGCCTGACAGGGTGAAGCGGCAGGGTTAGGCCGGGCGAAGGTTCGGCCTTAGCCCGGCGCCCGTTCGTTGTGGATCCTCACAGACGGGCATGGTCTACCGGGGGCTGGCTTTATTGCTCCGTCTTGCCGGGCAGCGTCTGAAGCCTGTCGAGGCCCATCCGGTCCTCTTGTCGTACGAGCCGCCACTGGGCGGCCGTCATGCAAACTCGCCGCGTGGCCAGTCGCGAACCTACCACTTCCTGCTTTTCGCAAATGACGCGTTCGGAATCCTTCTTTTCCGCCTTCTTCCCATCTGCTGCGACCGAGATCGAAGCCAATCCCAGCAAGCCGAAAGCAGCAATTGCCGCGCGCATGATATTTCTCCACCTAACAAATTCAGTTGCCGCTGCGACCCCCCGGCATGGGTGGCGGCGGTTCGAAAGTCTTCTGGGTCGAAACCCGCTGGAGCTTGTCGACGAACGCCTTCCCTTCAGATCGCACGATGCGCCATTCCTCCGCTGTCATGCAGACTCGCCGCGTCGCCAGCCGGGAACCTATCACTTCCTGCTTTTCGCAGATGACGCGCTCGGAAACCGCTTGTTCCGCCTTCTTTTCACCCGTCGCGGCTGCAGTCGAAGTCAGCGCCAACATGGCGATAGCAACATTGGATACGCGCATAACAAATCCTCTCACTCACATAATCAACGACCATCGACGATGGAGAAATAAAGTCAACTGTAAATCCAAGATCGTTAATTGTAGCATTTAAGTAACAATATTGTGCCTAATCCCTTTTAATCCACTCCAGAACGGCATGTTGCGTTCATCATTATAGCCACGTGGCGTCTGATTGATTAGCCAATATCAAGGAGGGGCCGAAGTTTGATGAACCTGTTCCTTGCCGTCATCGCGGCAATTGGTGTTTTCGAGCAGAGTCTGCCAACGCGTTCATTGCCCGGCAGGGGAACCGAAATCGACCAGCTCGTCGGGAAGCGGCAGCCGGCCCATTATTGCGGAGGCATAGGCTATGTCGATTTAGGCGCGGCGGTAGATGGGCCGGCCTATTATTTCCGGGA
>DASWTR010000357.1:0-4235 GCA_036402035.1 Sphingomicrobium sp. | reverse complement strand
GCGAGGTTGGGATATTCCTTCGCGATTGCCGATCCGGCCGGCCGGCGCAGCACGTTGATCATCACCAGGTCGCCGGCGCTGAAATCACCATCGAGCCAGTCGGCTGGGCCGAGCCGTCTGGAAAGATCGCCCAGCCGCACGCGGACGCGCTCGTCGAGGATCGGCAGGCGCTCCTCATACCAGCTCTTATCGCGCTCCATCAGAATGAAGGCTTCCCGCTCGACGATCGGCGCCTGCACGGTCGTCAAGGCAGCGAACATCCACATGATCGCACGCGCCCTGCCGTCGGCGTCATCCGGCAGCAGGCCGGCATGGCGCTCGGCGATATGAAGCACGATCGCGCCGGACTCGAACAGGGCGAGACCGCCTTCCTCATAGGTCGGGATCTGCCCGAAAGGATGAAGCGCGAGGTGCGGCGGTTGCTTCATTTCGGCGAACGATACGAGGCGAACGTCGTAGGGCTGGCCCGCTTCCTCGAGCGCCCAGCGGACGGTCATGTCGCGCGCCAGTCCCCTGCCGCGGTCGGGCGAATTCTCGAAGGCGGTAATGGTCGGGCCTATTGTAAGGCTCACCAGCTGCCTTCCTCGACCTTCTCGCGCCGTTCCAGCTCGGCTTGGCTCGGCTCCTTGGTCGCAAATGTCCCGGTCGCCACTTCGCCGGCGGGTTCGTAGGACGCAATCACGGTACCCTTGGCGGTGACCAGATGTTCGACCATCCGCATCGTCCCGGGCGCCGTGCCCTCGCCAAACAGGCGCTTGCCTTCGCCCAGCACGACCGGGAAGGTCATCAGGGTCAGCCGGTCGATCAACCCCGCCCGCAAGAGCTGCGGATAGAGGGTGCTGCTGCCCTGGATCACCAAATGGGGGCCGTCGCCTCGCTTCAATTGGGCCAGGCCATCGATGCTTTCGACCCGGCGGCTATTGTCCCATTCCAGCGGCCGGTCGGAGTGCGTGAGCACATATTTATTTGCACGCTGAAACATCGCACCGACCGGATGGTCCTGATTATAGGGCCAGTAGGCGGCGAAGATGTCATAGGTCCTGCGGCCGAGTAGGAGGTCGAACGGCCCCGCGAACAGCCGGTCGAGCTCCTCGCCGAATTCTTCGTCGTAGAGGCCCGCCAGCCAGCCGCCCAGTTTGAACCCATTCGACCGGTCCTCGTCGGGCGTGCCTGGCGCCTGCATGACCCCGTCCAGCGACAGGAAGGCGGCGCCGGTCAGTTTACGCATTGACCGGTTCGCCCGCTGCCGCAGCCTCGATCTTGGCGATGTCGATCTTCTTCATCGTCATCATCGCCTCGAACGCGCGCTTGCCGCGCTCGCTGTCTTCCGTGGTCAGCTCGAGCAACACGCGCGGCGTGATCTGCCAGGAAAAGCCCCATTTGTCCTTGCACCAGCCGCACGCGCTTTCCTCGCCGCCATTATCGACGATCGCGTTCCAGTAGCGGTCGGTTTCTTCCTGGTTATCGGTCATGACCATGAAGCTGACGGCTTCATTGGCCTTGAAATTGGGACCGCCGTTGAGACCGACGAACGGCTGGCCGAGCACGGTGAATTCGACCGTCAGCTCGTCGCCCTTCTGACCGCCTGGGTAGTCCCCGACCGCCTTGTGCGGTGTGCCGACCTGGCTGTCGGGGAAAGTCTTCGCATAGAATTCGGCTGCCTTGCGGGCCTCGCCCTTGTCGAACCACAGGCAGGTGATGAGTTTATTGTTGGCCATTTTGTCTCTCCCTTATGCTTTGCGTGGGCCGACCAGGCCGAACGATGCGCCCTGCGGGTCCATCCCGTTCAGGGCATATTCGCCGCCCGGTATTTCCATCGGACCGTTGAGGATTGAGCCGCCATTGTCCTTGATCGCGGCGGCGGCGCGGTCGATGTCATCGACGCCGATATAGAAGGACCAGAGCGATACCGGCATGTCGGGCATCCGCGGCATGATCGCACCGATCATTACCCCATCCCTCTGGATGAAGCGGTATTTGCCGAACTCGCCCATGTCCATGTCGCCCTCTTGGGCCCAGCCGAAGTGGCGGGTGTAAAAGGCGACCGCCCCGTCGGGATCGGAAGTCGATAGCTCGTTCCACCGGACATGCTCCGCCTGGTCGACCGAAAATACATCGCTGACCGCGTTGGGATTGTCGGCCGGCGGCGTGGGATTCATCAGGTAGAAGGGCGCACCCTGGGGGTCAGTGACCATCGCCACCCGGCCGACGCCGGGCTGGTCCCACGGCTCCATCATCGCCTGGCCGCCTTCGGCCTTGATCGCCGCGACGGTCCCGTCGACGTCACGGACGTGGAGGTAGCCGAGCCAGATCGGCCGAGCGCCGCCCGACTGCATTTCATCGGTCAGGGTAAGGACCCCGCCCGCATTGCCGCCGTCGCTGCGCAGGATCATGCGATAATCGACGTCGGTCGGCAGGCGTTCGCCGAAACTCCATCCCTTGACGACCGCCGAGTAGAAACCGCCGGCCGCGGCCGCGTCGGTCGTCATCAGCTCGTACCAGATGAAGCCGCCCTGATCGGACGAGGCGGCCGCTTGATCGCGCACGGGCGCGTCAGTCACTTCGGACATGGTCCGTTCCTTTCTTCAGCAATTGGCTCGCCGGTCAGGCGTTGGCGGGTTCGCGGGCCTTGGCCGTGTCGAAGATCGGCTCGAAGCCGCCCCAGAACATGCGCTGGCCGGAGAAGGGCATTTCGTCGCCCGGCTTCATGCTGTCGTCGCTCATGATCTTCTGCCAGGCCTGATCGCGCGTGTCCTTGTCGGGCCATTCGATGAAGGAGAAGACGACCTTCTCGTCGCCCTCGGCCTTCACCGCGCGATAGAAGTCGGTGACCTCGCCTTTCGGAACATCGTCCGACAGCGCCTCGACGACCCGGCTCGCGCCATGTTGGCGGAAGACCTTGGCCATCTTCGAGGCGAGCTCGCGATAGGCATCGGCCTTGCCTTCCGGCACCGGCACGACGAAACCGTCGGTATAATCGCCGCGCTCACTGCCCTCTTCGACGATCGCATCGAAGCCGCCATAGATCATGCGCTTTCCGTCGAAGGGCATTTCTTCGCCCATGCTCTTCATGCGCGGATCACTCATCATTTTTTGATTGGCTGCGTCGCGGGCCTCCTTCGAAGGATATTCGAACCAGGCGAACACCACTTTCTCGTTGGGCTTGGCATCGACCGCCTTGCGGAAGTCGGTGACCTTCCCCTCAGGCACGTCGCTGTCCCACGCCTCGATGTGACGCTTCACGCCGAATTCCTGGAAGATCGGAGCGGCGTCGGCCGCATGCTTGCGATAGGCCTCCTTGTTAGCCTCGGGCACCGCCGCCACAAATCCTTCGAAATAGGTCATCTTCGCTCTCCTTCTTGTCCTAATCCCTCAAGCCGCTTGCGGCTCATTCTCCTGGAATGTGGCCAACTGGTCGGCCAGCGCCCGCTGGAAAGCGGGCCGCTCCTCGCCGCGTGCCACGAACTCGGCCAGCCGCGGGTGGCGGCTTACGATATCCGTGTGACGCAAATTTCGCAGAACCGAGACCATCATCATGTTGCCGATGGAGAAGCGGTCCTCGAACCATTCCCGGTCGCCAAGCGCATCGGCGAGCAGTTTCAGCCGATTGTCGATCTTCTCCTCGACTTGCGACCGCCGCAGCTTGGCCCACTCCTGATCGCGGTTGAAGATGTCGATGTTGACCAATTCGAAGATCATCGGCTCGACGCTGTTGAGCGCGGCGATCAGCCAGGCCACGCTGCGCATTCGGGCATTTCTCTCAAGCGGCAGCAACCGCTCGTCGTCGATACCCAGGTGGATCAGGATCGCGCCGCTTTCGAACAGCTGGACCTGCTCGTCGCGGTAGGCCGGGACCTGGCCGAACGGCTGCTCCTGGAAATAGTCGGCTGGGCGAGGATTGAGCGCGTCGAGCAGGCGGACCCTGTAAGGCCGCTCAATTTCCTCCAGCGCCCAGCGGATGCGCAGGTCGCGGACCAGCCCCTTGGCGAAGTCCGGAACCCAGCGGAACGCCGTCACCTCGGTCGTTGCTTTGGCATCGAGTCCCATGGTCAGGCCTCCTGCGCCGCGTTAGTTAGCCGATAATTCTGTTCCGGTCCCGGACCGGCCGAACTGCCCGCCGCAACCGCCGCATCGGTCGTCGCATCGACTGCGTCGAGGTTGCGCAATGATGTTTGCTGAGTCGTCACGATGCTTCCTCCGGATCGGTTAGTTGAAGAGTCCGCGCACCCGGCGAT
>DASWTR010000356.1:0-5902 GCA_036402035.1 Sphingomicrobium sp. | reverse complement strand
GTCGTTGATCTGGCTGAAGCCGGCCTGAGCGGCGCGGCTGCGCTCGACGCCGGTCTTGATCTCCGATGTGACGGCCGACGCCTCGCGGGTCAGCTCGCCGATGGTCGAGGCGATCTGGCTGGTCGCGGCGCGCGTGTCATGCGCCAGTTTCTTCACTTCGGCCGCGACCACGGCAAAGCTGCGGCCGGCGTCGCCGGCACGCGCCGCTTCAATCGTGGCGTTGAGCGCCAGCATGTTGGTCTTGCGGGCGATTGTCTCGATGGTCGAGGAGACGTTCTGGACCTGGTTCATCGCCGTGGCGAAACCGGCCATCCGCTCGCCCAGTTGGACGACCAGCTCGGTCAGCCCCTTGAAGCCGGCAATGGTGCCGTCAATCGCCTCGCGGCCGGCCTCCAGCTTGGCCTTGGCCTGCTCCGACAGCAGCCGCGCTTCGTCGGTCGAATCGGACACGCGGGCCTGATCGGCGAGCAGCCGGGTCGTAACCTCCTCAAGCGTGTCGAGCACCTTCAGATGCTCGCCGATCCGCTCCGCGACGCCTTCGACATAGCCGGCGACGTCGCTGCACTCGATCGACAGCGAGCCGCAATCGCGCGCGACGACCCGAATCGCGTCTTCGGTAACCTGTTCAATGCCGAGCGTGGCCATCTGACCCATTTCCCCACTGAAGAATTGGGCATGGCTTACGGACGAAGTGCTAAAGCGGGGTTAACCACCTCGGCATGGCGTGCATTTCGAGCCTGCGCTAAGGCAGCGTCATGTTTATCGGCTTTGTCGAAGCGCTGCGCCGCGGCGGGATTCCTGCCTCGCTCAAGGAGCATCTGCTGCTGCTCGAGGCGCTCGATGCCGAGGTGATCGCGGCCGAGCCGGAGCAATTCTACTATCTCGCCCGCGCCACCTTCGTTCACGACGAAAGCCAGCTCGACCGGTTCGACCGGGTATTTGCCGAGGTGTTCAGGGGTCTCGTCGGGAGCGGAGAGGAAATCCGCGCCGAGATTCCCGAGGATTGGCTGCGGCTGGTAGCCGAGGCCTATCTGACGCCTGAGCAGATGGAGGCGATCAAGAGCCTCGGCAGCTGGGAAGAGATCATGGCCGCGCTTAAGGAGCGCCTCGAGGAACAAAAGGAACGCCATCAAGGCGGCAGCAAGTGGATCGGCACCGGCGGCACCTCGCCGTTCGGCCATGGCGGCTACAACCCGGAAGGCGTCCGCATCGGCGGCCCGGGGCGCCACGGCCGAGCGATCAAGGTGTGGGAGAAGCGCGAATTTCGCGACCTCGACGGGGACCGCGAGCTCGGCACGCGCAACATCAAGGTCGCGCTGCGCCGCCTGCGCCGCTTCGCCCGCGAAGGCGCTGCGGAGGAGCTCGACCTGGACGGGACGATCGACGGCACCGCGCGGCGTGGTTGGCTCGACGTCCATATGCGGCCGGAGCGACATAATGCGGTCAAGCTGCTGCTGTTCCTCGACATTGGCGGATCGATGGATGGGCATGTCCACCTCTGCGAGGAGCTGTTCTCAGCCTGCCGGTCCGAGTTCAAGCATCTCGAGCATTTCTATTTCCACAACTGCATCTATGAGGGCGTGTGGAAGGACAATCGCCGCCGCCATGTCGAGAAAACGCCGACCCTGGACGTGATCCACAAGTTCGGCCGGGACCATAAGCTAGTGATCGTCGGCGACGGATCGATGAGCCCTTACGAGATCACCCATGCCGGCGGATCGATCGAACATATGAACGAGGAAGCGGGCGCGGTGTGGCTGAAGCGGCTGACCGATGCCTATCCGAGCGCGGCGTGGATCAACCCAACGCCCGAGCAATATTGGGGCCACAGCGCCTCAACCGCGATCCTCAAGCGACTGATGGACGAGCGGATGTATGCGCTGACGCTAGACGGCCTGGACGAGGCGATGCGCGAGCTGAGCAGGAAGCGGTGATCGACTAGTTTTCGTTCAATCCGTTGGGCCAACGCGTCTGAAGGCGTTCCTTCCAACTCGATTCCGCGGCAACCACCGTCTGCTGATCGTCATCTGGCGACAGGCGCTGCAGGATGGCGAACCGGAAATTGGCCGGGTCTCTACCTCGAAGATGTTTATTGCCCCCGTGGCCGGACCTTGCGTAATCCAACCACCGCTGGAGCAAGTTTTCTTGACCGCCAGCGGAGCCCACATACTGACGACGATCCGATTGGTCAGCGATGAGATACACTCCGCGCCAGTGCCGCAAAGCGTCCAACCATCTCGGCGGCATTACTCTTAGTTCCGCAATTGTAGGGGTGATTTCATTCCAAGCGGGCACCTCCCGCACGAACTGGGAAGCCAGTGTAATTGCCTCAATTTCGAAGATGTTCTTCGCGGCCCAGCGATACCAGGAGCGGTCAGGTCGCGGCCATCTAACAACTAGCCGACCTTTCCAATCCGAACCCCATCCGATTTCTGGGAGGTCAAACGCGATGACATGTTCGCGATCGATCGAGGCAATGTCTCCCGTCATGCCAAGCTCGATGAGTTGTTGGTGAAGTGGGTTCGATCTATGTTCCTCTACGGTCAAGAACTTGCCGCCGTTGACTCGATAAAGGCCGGCGAACAGAGCCAAACCCGACCCAAAACGGATGAATGACGCGAGAAACTTCGCCTTGGACAGAGCTGCCTCGGTTCGAGGCCCATGGCTGCTTTGATAGCAATCAAATAGATCAGGGCGTTCGCTTACAATAAAATCGAAAACTCGGTTCAGCTTGGCTTCGCCGGGCCGGTGCCGAAAGACGAGCACGTCATCGAGATGGAAGCCCGATCGCTCTAGTAGCTCGTTGAACGTGAGTGTTGGGCGCTCCATACGCATTAGTAGAGCAGGTAAGGCTTGCGCTCTTCCGCCCAGGCCTCCTCGTCCGGGATTGTAAGCGCGTCGAGATCGCCCGGCTGGGCATTGTCGTCGTCGACCCATTCGCGGAGCAGCGGGGAGCCGTTGATGACGTCGATCGCCAGCATGTCCTCGGTATATTCGTAGGCGAAGTCCCTGCCGCGCCACAGCGGATAGTCCGGAAACAGCTTGCGGATCGCCTTGAACGCCAGGGCCTGTAGCCGCCAT
The DNA here is from genome assembly GCA_036402035.1 of Sphingomicrobium sp. Taxonomy (GTDB): domain Bacteria; phylum Pseudomonadota; class Alphaproteobacteria; order Sphingomonadales; family Sphingomonadaceae; genus Sphingomicrobium. The sequence continues at coordinate 2,821 of DASWTR010000356.1, read as the reverse complement.
GGCTTGAACGCCCGATGGTTGTAGGCATCGCCCTCGGCGTGAATATGCACGCCGCTGCACAGCTGGTGGACATGCTTGTGGAAGGTCGGCTCGAACCAGATGTCGCGTAAGGTGCAGCCTTCGAGCCATTGCGGCGCCAGGTCGCGCATGATTCGGATCACCGCGCGCGCTTCGATGTCCGGCGCCCCGAACAGCTCGAGCGGGCGGGTGGTGCCCCTGCCCTCGCTCAGCGTCGCGCCTTCCAGCATTACCGTGCCGGCGTAGCAGCGCGCCATGTTGAGGTTGGGCGCGTTTGGCGAGGGGTTGACCCAGATGCGGTCGGTCGGCCAGCCAAAGCCGGAACCTTCGTCGGGCCGATAGCCCTCCATCTCGATCACCCGATAATCCACGTCGAGCTTGAAATGGTCGACGAACCAGCGGCCGAGTTCACCGAGTGTCAGGCCGTGCCGCATCGGGATTGGCCCGGCGCCGACGAAGCTTTCCCAGCCCGGGCGCAGCGTCAGGCCCTCGATCGGGCGTCCGGCGGGATTGGGCCGGTCGAGCACCCACACGCTCTTCTTATGTTCGGCCGCGGCCTCCAGCATGTAGAGAAGCGTGGTGATGAAGGTGTAGATTCGGCAGCCCAAGTCCTGCAGGTCGATGAGGACGGTGTCGAAGGTCGACATCGATTGGCCGGTCGGCCGGCGGACGTCGCCGTAGAGGCTGAACACCGGGATCTCATGCTCCGGATCGATGAAATCCGGACTTTCGATCATATTGTCCTGCTTGTCGCCGCGCAACCCGTGCTGGGGCCCGAAAGCAGCGGTCAGGCGCAGGCCGGCCCCAGCGAGGGCGTCGAGGCTGTGCGTCAGATCACGGGTGACCGAGGCCGGATGCGCGACCAGCCCTACCCGCTTGCCCTCCAACGGCGCCCGCAGCGCTGGGTCTGCCAGCAGTCTTTCAACACCAAGCATCATTCCGCGCTCACTCCGTCAAATAGCAGGGACCGCACCGCGGCGGCATGGAAATCGGGCTTGCCCGGCGCAAATGTCGTCGACCAGTAGCGAATGTCGCCATGGGCCTCCTCGACGACTGCAGTCAGGCCGACATGGGCGGGCGTCGGTATTTCAGATTCGATCTTCGCTATCAGAGTCAATATCTTATCATTACGAGATAATTCGATTCCGATACTCGCCTCGGCATCGCGCATGCCCTGGCGATAATCGTCGAACTCATAAGCGGCCCAGGCGCCCGATGGCGACAGATTATATTCGCGATAGCGACTGCCCTCGCCGGCGACGAACAGCTCGAAGCAGGTCGTACTCCAAAGGTCGTAGGTGCGGGTCGGCGGCGCTGGCGCAGGGATGATCAGCTGCGAGATGTCGCCAATGGCCCGGAAGGTCGCGATGGCGCCCCCGGATACTCGCAGCAACTCCGCCTCCACCGTATGAATCGCGCCGGGCGGCGTATCGGGATGGCGGACTAGGGACGGCATTAGCATCCCTCCTATCGTCATTCCCGCGAAAGCGGGAATCCATCTTCTTCAAGAAAAGGTGGATCCCGGCTCAAGGCCGGGATGACGAATTGAATGGAGGTCACTAAGCACGCACCCAATGTCGCAATATCAATCCTCCCTGCTCCGCCTGCTCGACGAGCGCGGCTATATCCACCAGGTCACCGATCCCGAGGGCCTGGACAGGCTGGCGTCAGCGCAGGTCATCCCAGGCTATATCGGCTTCGACCCCACTGCGCCGTCGCTGCACGTCGGCAGCCTGGTTCAGATCATGCTGCTGCGCCGGCTGCAGCAAGCAGGGCACAAGCCGATCGTGCTGATGGGCGGCGGGACCGGCAAGATCGGCGACCCGAGTTTCAAGGACGAGGCGCGCAGCCTGATGACCGAGGAGCGGATCGCGGCCAATGTCGCCTCGATCAAGCGCGTCTTCGAGCATTTCCTGACGTTCGGCGACGGTCCGACGGACGCTGTCATGCTCGACAATGCGGAGTGGCTCGATGCCCTCGAGTACATCCCATTCCTGCGCGAGGTCGGGCAGCATTTCTCGGTCAACCGGATGCTGAGCTTCGATTCGGTCAAGCTCAGGCTCGACCGCGAGCAGTCGCTGAGCTTCCTCGAGTTCAATTACATGATCCTTCAGGCCTATGACTTCCGCGAGCTGTCGCAACGCGCCGGCTGCCGGCTGCAACTGGGCGGGTCGGACCAGTGGGGCAATATCGTCAACGGCATCGAGCTGACGCGTCGGATGGACGGGGTCGAGGTGTTCGGGGTCACCACGCCCCTCATCACCACCGCCGACGGCGGCAAGATGGGCAAGACGGCGAGCGGTGCGGTCTGGCTCAATGCCGACCAGCTGCCGCCCTATGATTATTGGCAGTTCTGGCGGAACACCGCAGATGCCGATGTGGTACGGTTCCTGAAACTGTTCACCGACCTGCCGCTTAGCCGGATCGAAGAGCTGGCGGCGCTGGAGGGTCAGGCAATCAACGAGGCCAAGATCGTGCTGGCCAATGAGGCGACAGCGATGCTGCATGGCCGTGAGGCGGCGGAAGCTGCGGCTGAGACGGCCCGGCGGACGTTCGAGGAAGGCGCTGCGGGTGGCGATTTGCCAACGCTCAGCGTGCCGGAGGGCAGCATCTCCATCGTCCAGGCGTTGACCGGGCTTGGCTTTGCCGCGTCCAACGGCGAGGCACGGCGCAAAATTGGCGAAGGCGCGGTCAAGATCGATGGCGAAACGGTCAGCGATCCGCAGCTGGCGATCGCGGTTGGCGACGAGCCGATCAAGCTAAGCCTCGGCAAGAAGAAACACGGGCTGCTGCTCGGCTAGCT
>DASWTR010000355.1:0-6379 GCA_036402035.1 Sphingomicrobium sp. | reverse complement strand
GGATGGCCAGCCAGCTGGCCTTCATGCTGATCGAATTCACTCGCCGCGTCTGCGTCGATAAATATGGCATCAACGTCGGCGAGTTCGGCTGGGTGCTGGAGGATAATCAGGGGATGATGTCGATCGCCCAGCTGCCGGGGGCGGATATCAATCATGTCTACCGGATTTACGGCAAGGGGCTTTAATCCCGCTAGTCGAGGTGCCGCTCCAGCACGACCGAGGTCGACACGGACTCGATCCCGGCCACCTCTGCCACCGCCGATCGACACGACTCCACGCCCGCGACATCGTCCGCGTCGACCCGGATGATCAGATCGATCGGGCCGGTGACCGAATGAATCAGGCCGATCGAACGGATATGAAGCAGCTTCGGCAACACCTGGGCGCAGCGATAACCGGGTTGAAACGAGACCATCAGATAGGCGGATTGCTTTGCCCCTTCGCCCTTCCCTTCGCGGATGGTGAAGCCGCCGATCACGCCTGACGACAGCAGCCGCGCCAACCGCTCCTGCGTCGCGCTGCGCGACAGGTTGAGGTCGCGGGCGAGCGCCACCATGGGCCGCCGCGCATCGCGCCGCAGCAGCTCGATCAAGCGCCGATCGCGATCGTCCATTTTCAAGGCTCGATTTCCGTCATTCTGCCGCCAGTTCCGGCATCCTGCCCAATGAAAGCGGCGAATGAAACCGTCATCTGGGGTGGATCAAGGAGCCACCCATGACCCTCGACCTCGACCAAGCCGTATTGTTGCCGATCGACATGCAGCGGGCATTCGACGCCCCACCCTGGCCACGGCGCTGGAACGACCGGGTCGACGCCAACGGCCTCGCCTTGCTCAGCAAATGGCGCGAGACGGGACGGCCAATCATCCATGTCCGCCATGATTCCGCGGTCGAGGGATCATCGCTCAGTCCCGGCAGCGAGGGCAACCGCTTCCGCCCCGGCTTCGAGCCTCTAGCCGGCGAACCGCTGGTTACCAAGAGCGTCAACAGCGCCTTCATCGGCACCGACCTCGACCTCAGGCTGCGGCGGATCGGCGCGCGCCATGTCGTCGCCTTCGGCATCTCGACCGACATGTGCGTGTCGACCACCGTTCGCACCGGCGCCAACCTGGGCTGGGACATGCTGCTGGTCGAGGACGCGTGTGACTGTTTCGACCTGCCGAGCGCGACGGCCGGCACAATTCCAGCCGAAGCGGTCCAGGCCGCGCATGTCGCGACGCTCGGCTTCGAATTCTGCCGAGTCCTGACGACGAACGATCTAGTCTAGCTCAATCGCCACCGGCGCGTGGTCGGAGGCCTTTTCCTCGGCCCGCGCCCATTTGTGGACTTCGGCCGAGCGCAGCCGATCCGCCGCCTGCGGCGAGCACAGCAAATGGTCGATGCGGAACCCCGCGTCGCGCGGCCAGGCGCCGGCGGTATAGTCCCAGAAGGTGTAGAGCCGCTCCTCGTTCGGGTTGAGCGCGCGCAGGGCGTCGGTCCAGCCCTGGTTGACGATGGTGCGGTACGCTGACTGGCTTTCCGGCTGGAACAGCGCGTCATTGGCCATCGCCCGTCGCGAGAAAGTGTCGCGGTCCTCAGGGATGACGTTGTAATCGCCAGCCAGCACCGCCGGCCTTTCCTCGGCCAGGATCGCCGCGGCGCGCTCGCGGAGGCGGTCCATCCAGCGCAGCTTATAGTCGAACTTCTCGGTGCCGACCGGGTTGCCGTTGGGCAAATAGATCGACGCCACGATCAGCCCGTCGACCTCAGCCTCGATGTAGCGGCTATGGGTGTCGTCGGGGTCGCCGGGAAGCCCGACCTGGCGGAGCGTCGGCGCCTTGCCGCGGGCGAGCACCGCGACTCCGTTGAAGCCCTTCTGGCCATGCCACACGGCATTGTAGCCCGCGCCCTCGATGTCCGCGATCGGCAGCGCCTCGTCGGCGCATTTGAGTTCTTGGAGGCAAGCAATGTCGGGCTGCTCCCGCTCGAGATATTCGAGCAGGCGCGGCAGGCGGGCGCGAATGCCGTTGATGTTGAACGTGACGAGCTTCATCCGCGCTGCTTAGCGACAGTCACTCAATGGGGGAACAGGGCGAAACCTCGCTCCGTGACGCAGTCGACGCAGGATCGATAATCCTCGTAGGCTGGGTCACCATGGCGGACGACCCCCAGCTGGGGGTCGGGGCGATTGATCATTGGCACCAATATGATCGGCACGGCTGCGGGGATCAGCTGCGCCCCCTGCCCCGCTGCCAGCGTGGTAAGGATTCCGCTTATCGTACCGCCGCCCGCGGGGCGGTTGAGCAAGGCGAGCCGGTACTGGCCCTCGAAGATCGTGACCAGGTAGATATTGCCCGACAGATGCGGGAAGGAGACGAAGCCCTTCTGCTCATATTGGCTGTCCAGCCGGCCAGCCTCGCTGAATATCAGGTGACCCTTGCCATCGTCCCAACCGATCTCCGTCAGATAGGCGAAAATCGCGTCCTGCTCGCTGAATGACGGTCGCAGCGTCAGGTAGGTGCCCTCGAGCCATTGCACGCCGGGACGGGCGTAAGCGCCCATCGAGTCGGGCGCGTAGAGACTCGCCGGGGCGGCAACGGCGCCGCTCCGCAGGCTGACGCCGAGCGCGTCCTCCAGCCGAACCACCGTAGCCAGGGTGAATGGACGACGACAACTCAGCGCTTTCTCTAGTGTCGACAGGCTGACCCGCGCCTCGTCGGCCAGCCACTGCCGCGAGAGCCGGCGACGGCCCAGCTCCTCGCGCACGCGCAGGGCGATTGCTTCGCCGCCCTCAACTTCAACATCGACGTGCATGACTCGAGCCCCACCGTAATCGCGCCCATATCCGCACATTTCCGCACATTTCGTCAACAACTCGCTTGTTGATCCAGGTTGTGCGGCGACAATTTGCCGCATCGTCCCGTGGAACGGCCAAGGCGATTGGGCCAAAGGGAAGACAGGCGGCGGGGGCCGCCAACTAGGGGCAAATCTTCGATGCTGACCGCGCGTGTGACTTATGGCCTTGGCGGCCTGTTGCTCGTCAACCTGGTGCTGCTGGCGATCCAGCTGGCGCTAGGCGTCGATAGCCTGCCGATTTAATTTTTCGAGCGGCGTAAGCGCCCACGGAGCAAAGCAATGATCAGCATGACGGTTCTGGACGTAACGCCCTTCCGTGCGGCGTTAGACGCTGAAGCTCGATCCGCAGCCGCAGCCCGAGGCCGCGTTGGGATTGGTCACCTTGAACGCCGCACCGCCGAGGTCCTCGACATAGTCAACCGTGCTGCCGTCCACCAGGTCAAGGCTGACCGGGTCGATGACCAGGGCCACACCATCCGTTTCGGTAAGGCTATCGCCCTCCTCCAGCTCGCCGAGCGCGAAGCGGTAAGAAAAGCCGGCGCAGCCGCCGCCGTCGACCGCCAACCGGAGCACGGCGGGCTTGCCTTGCTTGGCGGCGATGAAGGCGACGCGCTTCGCGGCGCTCGGAGTGAGGGTCAGGCTGTTCACGCTGCCGAGATAAGATCGGCGGCGTGAGCCGGCAAGGTCAGCGCTTGGGTCCGCCCAGCGCGACCGCGTCCATCGAATGGGTGCCGGCGCCGTTCTTCTGCATGGCGAGCAGATAGTCGTTCGACTTCATGAACGGGATCGGATTGACCGCGCGCCCGTCGATCCGCACTTCATAGTGAAGGTGGCTGCCGGTCGAGCGACCGGTCGAACCCATGCGGCCGATCAGCTGGCCGCGGGCGACGCGTTGGCCAGGGCTGACCATGATCCGCGACAAGTGGCCGTAGCGTGTCTCGATGCCGCGGCCATGGTCGAGCTTGATGAGGTTGCCGTAGCCGCCGCTGTTGTAGCCGGCTTCGCTGACGGTGCCGTCGGCAGTGGCGTAGATCGGAGTGCCGACCGGCGCGGCCAGGTCGATGCCTTGATGGCGGGCGGCGCCGCCGCGGAACGGGTCGGTGCGGGTGCCGTAGCCGGAAGTGAACTCGGCGGTGCGGACCGGCTTTTCGGACGGAATGGCGATCACGCCGTCGGCTAGATTGTCGAGCTTCTTCCAGCTGGTGAACAGCGACTTGAAGGTCGGGTCGGCCTGGGTCGCCGGGTCGAACGGACCACCGCGGGCGGCATTGGCGGACAGCGCCTCGGTATAGCCGAGCTTGGCGATGGCTTCGGGGTCGACCTGCTGGCCGGCGATCATCGCCGCGAGCACCTTCTGGCGCTCCTCGATTTGCTTGACGCGGGCTTCGGTTGCGGCAGCGAGGCGGGCGATTTCCGAAGAAACGGCCGCCGGAGCGGCCGTATGTGAAACCTGGGTGGGGAGAACAAACAAGCGAAATGCCGAGTAGGCCGACCACATCAGGAGCAGCGTCATGGCCACCAGCATCGCCATCTGCACCGGCGCCGACAGGCGCAGGCGGCGGAGGTGGCTGCCGTCGTGAACGAACAAGTCTCGCGCTTGGAACAGCTTGGTCGCCGCGATCGCCTGGGTCATAGCTCCAGTAAACTCCTCATGTCACGAGGCCAGCACTCCGGCCCAGTGCATCAATCCAACTTTCTGGAGCTCCCCAGCCCCGCTACACACGAGCAGATGATTGCCCTCATCTGTCGAGGCGCCGAAACTGACCCGCAATGGTTAATCAATTCAACCTTCGGTTCCCCTACCTAGGGTGAAGTGCTTGTCGCCCACGGTGAACCGATGAAACGACTTGCGTTAGGTTAAGAGTTTAACAGGAATTTACTACCGAACTGGTGCGAACGATTCGCAAACGAATCTATTTTCCAGTGTGTCGGCCGCGCACTTCCTTCCTTGGCCGCTTGGCCCTAAAGACGGCGGCGGGCCACGCCGTCCCAACGCGGCGCGTGCTCTCTGAGAGGAGAGTTACAAGTGACGAACACCCCGCCAGCCGTGCGTCCCGCGCGGCCCTATTTCTCTTCCGGTCCCTGCGCCAAGCCGCCGGGTTGGTCTCCCGACAAGCTCGACACGCGAATCCTCGGCCGGTCGCATCGCAGCGGCCTGGGCAAGGAGCGACTGAAGCTCGCCATCGATCTGATGCGCGAGATGCTGGAGCTGCCGGAGACACACCGAATTGGAATCGTGCCCGGCTCCGATACCGGCGCCTTCGAAATGGCGATGTGGACGATGCTGGGCGCCAAGCCCGTCACCTGCCTGGCGTGGGAAAGTTTCGGCGAAGGCTGGGTGACCGATGCGGTCAAGCAATTGAGGCTCGATCCGACAGTGGTCCGCGCGGATTACGGCCAGTTGCCCGACCTTAGCCAGGTCGATTGGTCGAACGACGTGCTGTTCACCTGGAACGGGACGACCTCGGGCGTGCGCGTGCCGAATGGCGACTGGATCGACGATGATCGCGAGGGGCTTAGCTTCGCCGACGCGACCAGCGCGGTGTTCGCCTATGAGCTGCCGTGGGACAAGATCGATGTCGCGACCTTCAGCTGGCAAAAGGTGCTCGGCGGCGAGGGCGCGCATGGCGTGCTGATCCTGGGACCGCGTGCGGTCGAGCGGCTTGAGAGCTATGCGCCCGACCGGCCGCTGCCGAAGATTTTTCGGCTGACTAAAGGCGGCAAGCTGATCGAGGGGATTTTCTCCGGCGAGACGATCAACACGCCGTCGATGCTGGCGGTCGAGGATGCGATCTGGACGCTGGAATGGGCGAAGTCCATCGGCGGGCTAAAAGGCCTAATTGCCCGCTCCGATGCCAATGCCGCCGCGCTCGACAAGATTGTGGGGGGCCGCAATTGGCTGGGCCATTTGGCGCAGGATCCGGCGGCGCGATCCAAGACTAGCGTCTGCCTAACGGTCGACGGAGCAGACGCGGACTTCATCAAGCGCTTCGCCAGGCTGCTGGAGGCCGAAGGCGTCGCCTATGACATTGCCGGCTATCGCGACGCCCCGCCGGGGCTGCGCATCTGGTGCGGCGCAACCGTCGACACCGCCGATATCGAGGCCCTCGGGCCGTGGCTCGACTGGGCGTGGGAGCAAATGCAATGACGGTTCGGGTTCTGATTTCCGACAAAATGGATCCCAAGGCCGCGGCGATCTTCCGCGAGCGCGGGATTGCGGTAGACGAGAAGCCCGGCCTGGCGCCCGATGAGCTCAAGGCCATCATTGGCGACTATGACGGACTCGCGATCCGTTCCGCGACCAAGGTAACCAAGGGGATCCTGGAAGCCGCTGACAAACTTAAGGTGGTCGGCCGCGCGGGGATCGGCGTCGACAATGTCGACATTCCCTCGGCCACGGCGCGCGGCGTGGTGGTGATGAACACGCCGTTCGGCAATTCGATCACCACCGCCGAGCACGCCATCGCGCTCATGTTCGCCCTCGCCCGCCAGCTGCCGGAGGCCGACGCCTCTACCCAGCAGGGCAAGTGGGAAAAGAACCGCTT
>DASWTR010000354.1:0-2182 GCA_036402035.1 Sphingomicrobium sp. | reverse complement strand
GGGATGCAGCCTGATTCAACGCCGACCGGCGAGGAGGCTCATCTCCGGGCGCTGGAATCGCTCTATAACTCGGCCCCGATCAACCGATTGTTTCGGTCGGAGCTGGTCCTGCCGCGCGCTGGGAAGAGCGAGATCCGGTTCGACGTCTCAGCCGATACGTTCCACGCCGCCGGCGCCGCCCATGGCACGCTCTATTTCAAGATGCTCGACGACGCCGCCTTCTACGCCGCCAACGGGCTCGTCAGCGACCGTTTCCTGCTGACCACCGCCTTCAACCTCCACTTCACCAAGCCGATGCGCGACGGCGAGGCGCGCGCGCAGGGCCGATGGCTCTCGGGCAAGCGCCGGGTATTCGTCGCCGAGGCCCGGATCGTCGATGCCGAGGGCGACGAGTGCGCGCGGGGTACCGGGACCTTCATGCGGTCGCACATTGCCCTGTCCGGACTCGACGGCTACCGCTCGCAGCGGTGAGCGAACGCCTTCCGGCCCATATCGAAGCGACCGCGCAGATCCGCCGCGCCGAAGCGGAAGGCGGATTTGGTACGATCCTAAAGAAGGGAGACGCGGATCGCGGCGCCCTGCTGTTGCTGGTCGCCCGCCGCGGCGAGCATTATGCCTGCCTCGAGCGGACCCTGGCGCCGGACGGAAGCTACCGCTGGCAACAGGTCGGCCCAGCCGCCGGCGCCGACCCGCAAACATTGGCCGAATGGAGCCAGAAGCGCGTCCGATTTGATGAAGACCTATGGTTAATCGATCTGGACATCGCGGACCCGGAACGATTCATCGTGGAAACCACCGCTTTAGGTTGACCCCTCGGAACCATTCCGAAATCAGGGGTCCACATATCCACGCGGGGGGCATCCGCTTATCGGCAAGTAAGCCGGATTGAGATGCCACGCAGTCGGGGAATCACCTCGGCGAGCGCTGCTTTCTGGCAGCTCGTCGAACGGCCGGTTCACCGCCTAAGTGACGGTTTTCATGATTGTGGCTTTTCGTTCCGCCTTCTTGGTGATTGCAGCCGTGACCGCTTCGTCGGTCGCCCCGGCTCAGGTTAATCCGAACGCCGAACCCTTGATCCTCGAAGGCTCGAACGAGCTGCCTGTGGCCGCCGCCACAGCCCCGGTTCCCGTCGAAGGAACGTTCGACCCGCTTGCGCCGGTCGACGAGCCAGCCGCAGAAGAGCCTGTCGCCGAACCGCAGATCGAACGCGGTGCCACCTTGGCCGAGACGGTCGCCAATCTGCGCAGTTCCGACCCCGGCAGCCGCGAACTCGAATGCCTTGCAGTCGGAATCTATTTCGAGGCCAAGAGCGAGAGCCTGGCTGGCCAGCTGGCGGTCGGCCATGTCATCGCCAACCGCGCCGAATCCGGGCGCTTCCCGTCGAGCTATTGCGGCGTGCTGTTCCAGCGCAGCCAGTTCAGCTTCATCCGCGGCCGCTCGCTGCCATCCGTACCGCGCGCCAGCCGCGACTGGCAGGAAGCGGTGGCGGTCGCCAAGATCGTCGACGAGGAGCTGCACCCCTCACCGATGGGCAAGGCGATGTTCTTCCACGCCCGCCGGGTCTCGCCGCGCTGGCGGCTGACGCGGGTCGGAACGCTCGGAAACCACGTCTTCTACCGCTAGCACTTCCGCACGGTCACCATTTGTTCTACCTCGGGGCAATGGCTTCGAGTCCGATTCCCGATTGCTTTGTCGATGGACCGCCGATCGCGGCGGAAGTGGCGCGCGGGGTCACCCGCCTATTCTGCCGACATGACCTGTTCGCGATGTGCGAGGTGCCGCTGCCCAACGGTCGCCGAGCCGATTTGATGGCGATCGGACCCAAGGGCGAACTGACCATCGTCGAGATCAAGGTCAGCAAGGCCGACCTGCTCGGCGATCAGAAATGGACCGACTACCTCGATTATTGCGACCGCTTCTTCTGGGCGGTGCCGCAGGCCCTGTCGCATCTGCTGGAGGCGGAGCGGTTCATGCCCGGTAATGCCGGCCTGCTGGTAGCTGACCGCTATGACGCCGCGGTGATGCGGGAACCCTCGACCCGGCCGCTGGCGCCGGCCCGGCGCAAAGCCGAGACGCTGCGCTTCGCCCGCCGGGCCGCGCGGCGGCTATCGGCGCAGATCGACCCCTCGCTGGGCGATAGCTTCTAGTTGAGCTTCGGCCCCGCGACCTGCTGCTTCTTGGT
>DASWTR010000353.1:0-5617 GCA_036402035.1 Sphingomicrobium sp. | reverse complement strand
ACGCCTTCACCAACCCGACCACCAACAGCTACAAAAGGCTGGTGCCAGGCTTCGAGGCGCCGGTCCTACTCGCCTATTCGAGCCGTAACCGCTCGGCATCCTGCCGCATCCCCTATGGTGCGGGCGAGAAGGCGAAGCGCGTCGAGTTCCGCTTCCCCGACGCGATGGCCAACCCCTATCTCGCTTATGCGGCGCTGCTGATGGCCGGGCTCGACGGCATCCAGAACCGGATCCACCCCGGCGAGGCGATGGACAAGAACCTCTACGACCTGCCGCCTGCCGAGCTGGTCAATGTCCCGACCGTGTGCGGCTCGCTGCGCGAAGCGCTTAACGCGCTCAGCAACGACAAGGACTTCCTGCTGAAGGGCGATGTCTTCTCTGCGGACCAGATCGACGCCTACATCGAGCTCAAGTGGGAAGAGGTGATGCGCTGGGAAACCACGCCTTCCCCGGTCGAGTTCGATATGTACTACTCGGCTTAATTTTCCGCGGAAAGTTACCGGATCGTAACCCTTCGCATGTCAGGGTCCTCGGGCCATGGCATGCGAGGTCGTTTCGATGAACAGTTTCCGCTCGGCTATTCTGTCGGGGAAGGGCCTGCATCCCAAGAATCCGCTGGTCAACGACAAGCAGGCTCGCGGCGCCGCGGAGGACGACCTGACGTCGGTCGAGGTCCCGCGCTCCGAAGAGCGCATGCACAACCATCGCGACGACGATCGCCACCGCCTCGACCAGGAGACCGCCCGCGCCCGCTTCGACGGCGAAGAGCATGAGGTCGACCTCATCAACCTGTCGGGTGGCGGCGCCATGATCCGCTGCGACTTCCAGCCGCGCCTGTGGGAGCGGGTCGACCTGATTTTCGCCGAAGGTGCCGAGATCGAATGCGCCGTCCGCTGGCTTCGCGACGACCGGGTCGGCCTGGAATTCGCCCATGAGACCCGCATCGACTGCGACCCCGAGGCGCGCGACGCGCTGCTGCTCGACGTGATCCATCGCAGCTTCCCCGACGTCGCCCTCGCTCCGCGGGAAGACCCTTCGCCCGCCGCTCAGCCCGAAAATCAGGGCGACGACGACGACGCCGTCGCCAACAGCCGCCGCACGGAGCGCCGCCATCCGCTGGTGTGGTCGGGCGAGATTTATTTCAGCCACAGCAACGAGAAGGTGCGCCTGCGCAATATTTCCGAGCATGGCGCGCTGATCGAAAGCCCGGTTCCATATCCGCTGGGGGTCGAGCTGCTGCTCGACCTCGGCGAGGCCGGGCAGCATTTCGGCATCGTCAGCTGGGCCTGCGGCGACAAGGTCGGCCTCAAGTTCAACAACCCGTTCGACTTGAAGCTGCTCGGCAGCGCCAAGCCGGAGGTCGCACCGAAGATGATGATCCGCCCGGGCCCTGGCCTGTCGTCATCGGACATCGACAATCCCTGGGCCGATGGGTGGAAGCGCCAGTCGCTCGACGATCTCCGCGATGACCTTGAAGGTTATCTCAAGCGCTAAAATGCTCGCTTATGCCCCCGGTATAAGCTCCGCCCTCTAATCTTCGATCAGGCTGGTCCGCTTGGTATCGCGCATCGTCGCATAGGTGATCAGGCTGAAGCCGATCACCACGCTGACGTAGATGTAGAACCAACGCTCATGGCCGGCGTCCTTCAGCGCGAGGGCAACATATTCGGCCGTCCCGCCGAAGATGGTGTTGGCGATCGCGAACGGCAGCGCAACGCCCAAGGCTCGGATATGACCCGGGAATAGCTCGGCCTTCACCACCGCATTGATCGATGTGTAGCCGGTGACGATCAGTAGCGACGCCATGACCAGTGCGAACGCCGTCAAGGGATCGCGCGTCGTCTCCAGCGTGGTGAAGATCGGCCAGGTCAGCGTTACACCGGCGAGCCCGAAGAAGATCATCACCGGTTTGCGCCCGATGCGGTCGCTGAGCAGGCCGGCCAACGGTTGCATCGCCATGAAGATCGGCAGCGCGATCGTCATGATCCGCGACGCCGTCTCGCGGTCAAAGCCGACCGTGTTGGCCAGATATTTCTGCATGTAGGTGGTGTAGGCGTAGAAGGCGAGCGTTCCGCCGGCGGTCAACGCGATGACCAGCAGCGCCTCTCGCGGATGCTTGAGGAACAGGTTGCCCGCCCCCGATCTCAGCCGCGCCTCGCCTTGGGCCACTATGCGGTCGTAGCTCGGCGTCTCGGTCAGTCGGCGGCGGATGATGAACACGACGATCGCCAGCACCGCGCCAACGGCAAAAGCGATGCGCCAGCCCCAGGCTTCCAGCTCCGCCTCGCCCATCACTGCCTGCAGCACGAGCAGCAGCATCAGCGCGGTCAGCTGCCCGGCGATCAGCGTCACATATTGGAAGCTCGACCAGAATCCGCGGCGCTCGGCCCCTGCCATCTCACTCAAATAGGTCGCGCTGGAGCCATATTCGCCGCCTAGGCTGAGCCCCTGAACCATTCGCGCCGCAACCAGGATCGCGGGCGAGAGCAAGCCGACCTGGGCGTAGGTCGGCGCAGCGGCGATTGCCAGCGAACCGAGACACATCAGGCTGACCGATAGCGTCAAGCCGGCCTTGCGCCCGCGATGGTCGGCATAGATGCCCATGACCCAGGCGCCGATCGGCCGCATGACGAACCCGACGGCGAACACCGCGGCGGTCGACAAGAGTTGCGCAGTCTGGTCGCCCTTGGGAAAGAAACTCGGCGCGAAATAGAGTGCGAAGGCGGCATAGACATACCAGTCGAACCATTCGACCAGATTGCCCGCCGACCCGCCGACGATATTGGTCAGGCGCTGGCGACTGGCGGCCAGCGGCGCCTCAGCCATTCGCCCTCACGCGTGCTGCGGTGCGGCTGCTGTAGATCATGTAGATGATCAGCCCGGCGATATTCCAGATCAGGAAATAGGTCTGGGTCTTCACCGGCAGGCTCCAGAACAGATAGAGGCAGCCCAGGATGCCGACCGTCCCCACCACCCAAGGCAACGGCGTGGTGAATTTGCGCGGTGCTGTCGGATCGCGCCGGCGCATGGTCAGCATCGCCGCACAAACCGCGACGAAGGCGCACAGCGTGCCGGCGTTGGCCAGCGCCGCGATCTCATCCAACGGAAAGATGCCCGCGATAACGGCCACGATCACCGCGGTGAAGGCGGTGATGCGGACCGGGGTTCCGCGCTTCGAAACGTTCGCCAACCCCTGCGGCAGCAACCCGTCGCGGGCCATGACGAAGAAGATGCGGCTTTGCCCGTAAAAGAAGGCGAGGATCACGGTCGGCAGCGCAACTACCGCCGAGACCGCCAGGATCTTGGCCGCCCAGCCCTGCCCGATTTCTCGCAGGATCAGGGCTAGCGGCTCAGGCGAATTGGCGAACTGCGTATAGGCCAGCGCGCCGATCGCCGCGCCCGCGACTGCCATGTAGATGATGACGCACAGGATCATCGATCCGACGATGCCGATGGCGAGGTCGCGGTCCGGGTTTTTGGCTTCCTCCGCGGCGGTGGCGATGGCGTCGAAGCCGTAAAAGGCGAAGAAAATGATCGCCGCCGCGGCCATGACGCCGACTTCCAAGGGTTTTCCGTCAGGCCCCGTTCCCCAGTGAGCGCCAAAGCCGTAGGGCATGAACGGCTCGAAATTGCCGGCGTCGAATACCGGCAGGCAGACCAGGATGAACAACGCCAGCGCCAGCAGCTTCACGATCACCAGCACCGCGTTGAGGTTGGCGCTTTCGCGCGTGCCATAGATCAGCAGGCCTGCGACGACCGCGATAATGAAGACCGCCGGCAGATTGACCAGGCCGCCAAGCTCCGGCCCCTGCGCCAAGGCCATTGGGAAGCTCAAATATTCGTTCAACAGCGGAGCCGCATAGCCCGACCAGCCGACCGCGACCGCGCTAACCACCAAACTATACTCGAGGATCAAGGACCAGCCGACGATCCAGGCGATCAGCTCGCCGAACACGACATAACTGTACGTGTAGGCCGAGCCCGACGCCGGATACATGGTCGCCATCTCGGCATAGGCCAGCGCAGCGCAGGCGCAGATCACGCCGGCGATCGCGAACGACAGGATCACCGCCGGCCCGGCCTTGGCCGCGCCGACTCCGGTCAGGGTGAGGATGCCCGTTCCGACAATTGCCCCAACACCCAATGCGACGAGGTGCGGCCAGCTAAGCGACTGTGCTAGGCGGTGATGCTCGGGCATATCGTCGCGGGCGACGATCGTCTTGCGGACGTTCCAGTTTTTCATCGGCCCCTCCGGTTATGTGCGCGGAGACTAGCCGCACGCGTGGGCGGAGCAATCGGAAAAAATTCGGCGAGCCATAAGCTCGGCCTATGCGAGGTTTCCGGCCAGAACGGGCTAATAGTCTTTGCTGACCCGCACGTTCGCGCTCGTCCGTCCGATCGTCGACACCGACGACAGGATCGAGAGCCAGCGAGTCACCTGATATTCGACGCGCGTCGCCGAGTAGCCCTGCCCGTCGGTGATCACCTCGACGAACAATTTGCGCGTCAGATATTTGCCTGCGGAGACGGCGGTCTTCTGGCCGGTGGCGACATCGGCCGGGACGATCCTGAGCCGGTCGAGGCCGACCGCGCGGCGAACCGCGTTGATCGGATCGAGATTGCCCGATCCCGACTGAAGCGCCGCGACGGCCGACGCGAGCTGCAGCGCCTCCGGTGCCGACAGATTGGTGATAGAGGTCCCGAACAGCAGCCGCGACAGCAATTCGTCCTGCGGCAGCTGCGGGACCGAGGCGAAGCGGATTTCGGGCTTGAGTCCGGTTCCGCCGACCAGGATGCTGGCATCCAGCCCCTGCACCTGCGCTTCGGCACGAATGTCGAGCAGCGGATCGGGCGGGCTCTCGCCGCGGAACCGGATCACGCCGCGCTCCAGGCGGAAATTGCGCCCGGCAAACTCATAGTCGCCGCGGATCAGGTCGGCCCGGCCGGTGATCCGGGGGGCGTCGACCGATCCGGCGATATGAAGGTCGGTCGACCAGCGGCTGTCGATGCCGAGGCCGCGCACCGTCAGATTGCCGCCTTCGACATCGACATCCAGCTTCCACGGCTGCAGCTGCGCGACCTCGATCACCATGTCGGCATCCTGGCCGACATTGCGCACCTGAAGCTGCGGCACCGAAGCGGCGGCGCTTGCCCGGCCGAGCTGGAACCGGCCGCTGTTGAGCCTGAGGTTGCCGCTGATCGTCCCGCCGCTACCGCTGGATTTGATCGCCAGCGGCCCGGTCACGGTGGCGGCGATGTCGTCGCGATGGAGCAGCCGCGCACGGTCGGCATTGAAGTTGAGGTCCAGCCCGGCCTGGCCGCCACTAAAGTCGACCGTACCGCTCCCGGCGATCGATCCCCCGCCCGGTGTCCCGCCGCTGATCTGCGACAGCACCAGCCTCGGCCCCGCGAAACGTCCCAGCGCCTGGATGCGCTCGATCACGGTCCCGGTCACCGCGCTCTCCAGCCGCGCGCCGTCGGCTTTGATCGAGCCTCGAATCTGCGGATCGACCAGCCGGCCGCCAATGTCCGCGCCGACAGCGATCGGGCCGGACAGATCGAAAATCTCGACGCCGGAGAGCCGCCACAACGTATCCGCCGGCCCAGCATAGCGCAG
>DASWTR010000352.1:0-6998 GCA_036402035.1 Sphingomicrobium sp. | reverse complement strand
CAGGCCGAAATTGATCCAGGCGCCGGCGGACGTCACGGTCGCCAGGCTGTAGATGCCGAGGATGGGGATGAGGATGAAGTTGGCGACGATCCCGCCGAGCAGGACGCCCATCGCGATCCACACCGGCGTCTTGACGTCCTTGCGAGCATAGAAGGCGGGGGCGAGCACCTTGACCAGCACATAGGCGGGAAGGCCGGTGACGAGGATGGCGAGGATGTTGCCGGTGACGCGAGCGTCCTCGACCGAATATTCGCCGCCCTGGTAGAGCGCGCCGATAATCGGCCCCGCGGCAACCACCAGCGCCAGCGTTGCCGGCAGGGTCAGCAGCATCGACAGGTCGAAGGCGCGGGCTTGCACGTCGGATGCCTCGGCATCCTCGCCGCGGGCGATGGCTTGGCTGAGCGCGGGCAGGATCGCTACGCCAAGCGCGGTGCCGATGATCGACAGCGGCAGCTGGTTCAACCGGTCGGCATAGCTGAGCTTGGTCAGCGCGCCCTCGCCGAGGCCGGCAGAGAAGAAGGCGTAGAATAGCTGGCTGATCTGATAGACCCCCGCCGCCGCCGTCGCCGGCAGGATCAGGACTACCAGCTCCTTCACCGCCGGAGTCATCCGGGGCCTGCCGAAGCGGAGCTTGACGCCCGCCCGGCGAACCGCCGCCCAGCACAGCGCGAACTGAAGAATTCCGCCGGCCAGCACCGCGACCGCCATATAGAGGACGACCGCCTCCTTGTTACCCGAGGGCGCGACCAGCAGGGCCACGATCAGGGAGATGTTGAGCAGGGCAGGGGCAAAAGCCGCCACGGCGAAGCGCATCAGCGAGTTCAGGACGCCTGACAGAAGGGCGACTAGGCTGATGAACAGCAGATAGGGAAAGGTTATCTGGGATAGCAGGGTCGCCAACTGCATCTTGCCCGGCACATCGGCATAATCGGGCACGACCAGCAGCAGCACGGCCGGCATGAAGATCACGAAAACGGCGGTGACCAGCAGCAGCGCCGGCATGAACACCGACAATATCTCGTTCGAAAAGGCCTGTGCGTCGTCATGCCCGCCGGCGGCGAGGCGGCGGCTGAACAGCGGCACGAAGCCGGATGAGAAAGCACCCTCCGCGAACAGGCGGCGGAAGATGTTGGGCAGCAGGAAGGCCAGGTTGAACGCGTCGTTGGCGTGGCTTGCACCCAGCACGCGCGAGCCGATCATGTCCCGGGCGAAGCCGAGCACCCGGCTGACCATGGTCAGTCCGCCGATCGAGCCGATCGCCCGGTAAAGGTTCACCCGGCCTTCGCCAGCTTAAGCGTGACCGACCGGCGGCTCGCCGTCGCCGCCCGGCTGGCCCGTCACCTGATCCTGGCCCTGCTGCTGCGCCATATAGGCGGCGGCGAAGTCGATCGGGTCGAGCAGGACCGGCGGGAAGCCGAGATTCGTGACCGATTCCGCGACGATCTGCCGGGCGAACGGGAACAGCAGGCGCGGGGCCTCGATCAGCAGGAACGGCGGCAGCTGCTCTTCCGGGAAATTGCGGAACGCGTAGAGGCCGGCATAGCTTAGGTCGACGATGAAATGGGTGCCGCTTTCGGACTTGGCGGTGACCTCGATCTTCAGGATGATTTCATGGACCTCGTCACCGACCTTATTGCCGTTGATTCCGAACTGCACGTCCAGCGAGGGCTGGGTCTGCCACTGGAAAACCTGCGGTGACGAGGGGCTCTCGAGCGAACAATCCTTGATATATTGGGCGATGGTCGCGACCTGTGGCTGGTTCGACGTCTCGTCGATGCCTTCGGGGGTCGGGGTGATCGGGTCCTGGTCGGCCATCGGAAATCCTTAAGAATCAGGAGAGATTTGGTTGTCGAGAAGGGCCCGCAACAGCCGGCCCAGCTTGGGGCGAGCGACTAGCAGCAGCCTCGCTGCGGTGCAATGGACGGAGCGCCCTTTGAATATATGCGTTGTCGGGATTATGTTGGGCGCAAGATCCTGCAACTCGAAACGGAATCATCGTTGACCGCCATCGTCATCCTCGCGCTTGTCGCACTGTTCATCGGTCTTCGCCTCTATAGCGTATTGGGCGAGCGGACCGGCCATGAGCAGCCGATCCTGAAGCCCGCCGATCCCGACGCCGACGCGCGCCTGGAGCCTCAGGCCACCGCTCGTACGGCCGCTCCGATGTCCCCGAGCGAGCCGGACGATCTAGCCTATCTGCCGACCGCCGGACCAGGTGTCCGGGCCCTCCTGGCCGCCGATCCGTCATTCGACGTCGCCCGGTTCCTCGAAGGCAGCAAATCGGCCTATCGAATGATCCTCGAATCCTTCTGGAAGGGGGATGTCGAGGCGCTGAAGCCGTTTGTCGATGCCCATGTGTTCGAAACCTTCGCCGGCGCGGTCGAGCAGCGGAAGAAGGATGGGCTGGTGCTCGACAACCGGCTGGTGGCGATCGACCAGGCCCTGATTTCGGGCGCCGAGGTGGACCGGAACGTGGCGCTGGTCACCGTCCGGTTCGAGGCCGACATTGCGGCGGTCACGCGCAATTCTGCGGGAGAAGTGGTTGCCGGCTCGCTATCCGATGCGGTTCAGACCCGCGATCGCTGGACGTTCCGCCGGGACATCAGCTCGCGCGATCCCAACTGGCTCCTGGTCGAAACCGACGAGGAAGAGTGAGCCGCGCCCTCCGCGCGCTAGCGCTTTCCGCAACGCTGCTTCTCGCCGCCTGCGCGACTCGGCGGCCTGAGCCGCCAGCGCCGCCAACGCCCGCGCCGACCCCGACCCCAACGCCAACACCGCCGCCGCCGCCTCCTCCCGCGACCGCGCGGGAAGCCGGCGTGGCTCTTGCTTCTCCGGCGGCGCTCAATCCGGTCGAAGCGCGGCGCGCGCTCGATGCCTTTCGAATCAGCTGCCCGGTACTGGTTCGCCGCCAGGATCAAAGTGGCCTGACGCTTCCTGCCGACTGGCGGCCGCTATGCACCGAGGCGCAGACGGTGACCGATCCTGTCGCCTTCTTTCGTGATCGATTCGACTGGGTGCGGGTCGGGCCGGGCGAGGCGTTCGCCACCGGCTACTATGAGCCGGAAATCCGCGGATCGCGGACCCGGCAGCCGGGATATGAAATCCCGGTCTATGCCAAGCCCACCGACCTCGTTCGCTGCACCCGGCCTGACGGCGGAACGGGTCGCGGACGTATCGACGAGACCGGCACCTGCGTCCTCTATTATACTCGCGCGGAGATTGAGGACGGAGCGCTCCAAGGCCGTAACCTCGAAATCGGCTGGGCGGCCGATCCGATCGAGCTGTTCTTCCTCCAGATTCAAGGTTCGGGCCGGCTGCTGCTGCCCGATGGCCAGGTCATGCGGATCGGCTATGCCGACCAGAATGGCCGCGAATATGTCGGTATCGGCCGGCTGCTTCGCGAACGCGGCATCCTTCCGCCGGGCGGCGCCGGCATGGACGCGATCATCGCCTGGATGCGCACCCAGCCCGACGGCGGCCAGGCGCTGATGCGCGAGAATCTGAGCTATATCTTCTTTAAGGAATTAACCGGTCCGGGGCCGCTCGGTGCACTCAACGTGCCGGTGACAGGCAGGGCGTCGGTCGCGGCCGACCCCAAGTTCGTGCCATTGGGAGCACCGGTATTTCTGACGCTCGACCGGCCCGAAGCTTCCGGCCTGTGGGTTGCGCAGGACACCGGCGGCGCGATCAAGGGCGCCAACCGGTTCGATACATTCTGGGGAGCGGGTGAGGCCGCCCGCCGGTCGGCCGGCGGAATGTCGGCCAAGGGTCAGGCGCTGATTCTGTTGCCCAAGGGCGTAATCGGCCGTGCGCAGCCTGTCCGCTGAGGAAGCGGCGCTCTGGGCCAAGGTTGCTGCTACGATCAGACCGCTGTCGCGGGATATCAGGGAAGCGCCCCCAATCACCGATACGCAACCGACACGCACCAGCACGCGTGGCAGGGTGCCCACGGCGAGACCCGCCAAAGCCGCGCCAAAAGCGACGAACAGCCTCCAGTCAGCTACCCTCGACGGCGGGTGGGATCGGCGCCTTCGAACGGGACGGATCGATCCCGACCGCATCCTCGATCTGCACGGCCACAGCCTCGATCGCGCATGGGAAGCCATCGACCGCGCGCTGGAACGGGCGATCGTTTCGGGCGAGCGGATCCTGTTGCTGATCACCGGGCACGAACGAAAGGGCGATCCGCCGCTCGAACGCGGCCGGATCAGGGCCGTGGTTCACGATTGGCTGGCGCATTCCCGGCACGCCGCGCGCATCGCTGCGGTGAGGGGCGCCCATCGCCGCCACGGCGGAGGCGGGAGCCTCTACATCATCCTCAGAAAAGCCTAGGAAGTTCCACCCTTTTTTAACCCCGTCTGTTTAGACCTGCTCCATTCCGGCGTGCGCGTGAGCAAGGGGCAGGCAGATTTCGAGCGTCAAGGACGGAACGGCACAAAAGCTAAGCAACGCCCTGCTTTCGGGCGCGGCCGGCCTTGCCTCGTTTCTGTTCTCGCTGGCCGCCTTCCTCTACATCACCAGCTTCGACAAACAGGTGCTTGCCTCCATCGTTGCTGGCGCCTTCTGCCTAATGGTCAGCTACATCGCGTCGGAACGGCCCAATAGCGAAAGCGCGCGCGCGCTGACGGCGCTTGGCGACCGGCTGCTGGCGGTCGAGCAGGGCGACCTGACCAGCCCGACCCCCAGGATCGTCCGCGAATGCATGCCCAAGCTGGCTACCGCCGTCGACAGCCTGTTCGCGGAAGTTCGGGCGTCGATCGAGAACGCGCATGCGCTCGGCATGTATGACCCGGTCACCTCGCTGCCCAATCGCCTGCATTTCCGCGCCGAGGCCGACAAGCTGCTTGCCGCCCGGGCGCCGGACACCAAGGCGGCGATGCTCTTCGTCGACCTCGATCGGTTCAAGAACGTCAACGATAGCCTCGGTCATGCCCGCGGCGATCAGTTGTTGATCATGGTCGCCAACCGCCTGCGCGTCGTCGTAACGGCGGAGCTGGGCGAAGGCCCGGTCCAGCGCCCCATTTTAGCGCGGCTTGCTGGTGACGAGTTCACGATCTTCTTTCCGCAAATCGACGACGTGGCCGATGCGGAGCGGGCGGCCCGCCGCATCGCACTGGCGATCTCCGAGCCCTTCGAGCTTCATGGCCACAGCGTCGATATCGGCGCGTCGGTCGGCGTCGCCAGCTGCCCGGACCATGGTACCGGCATCGAGGCGCTGATGCGTGCGGCCGATATCGCCATGTACCGCGCGAAGAACCAGGGCGGCGGGCGCTATTGCCTGTTCAGCGACGAGCTCGCCGCCGAGCATCAACGCAAGATCGACACCGAGGCGGCGCTCGGCGAGGCGGTCCAGCGCGGCGAATTCGTGCTCGCGCTTCAGCCGCAGCTCAGCTTCTCGACTGGCGAAGTCAGCGGTGCGGAAGCGCTGCTGCGTTGGAACCATCCACGCGACGGCCTGCGGCTGCCGGGAACCTTCATTCCGATCGCGGAGCAGACGGGGATGATCGCCGACATTGGCGATTGGGTGGTGGCCGAAGTCGCGTCGATCCTCGCCGAATGGCATTCGCAGGGCATCAAGCGCCGCATTTCGTTCAACGTCAGCCCGCGTCAGCTGGACCGCTCCGACTTCCTGCCCCGGCTTCGCGCGACGTTCAACGAAGCTGGTGTTCCGCTTTCGCTGGTCGAACTTGAATTCACCGAGACGGCAGCAATGGAATGCAGCCAGGACGCCCTCAC
The DNA here is from genome assembly GCA_036402035.1 of Sphingomicrobium sp. Lineage (GTDB taxonomy): Bacteria > Pseudomonadota > Alphaproteobacteria > Sphingomonadales > Sphingomonadaceae > Sphingomicrobium. Next base: position 1,262 of record DASWTR010000352.1, on the reverse strand, counting down.
GGAAATCGCCGCGCTGCGCGCCGATGGGCTGACCATTGCCATCGACGACTTCGGTACAGGCTATTCAAACATCGCCCGCCTTCGCGCCATGCCGCTCGACCGGGTTAAGCTCGATCAGTCGCTGATCGCCGACATCGAAACGAGCGAGAAGGCGAGGGTCGTGGTCCAGGCGGTCGTCCAGCTGATCAAGGGCGTCGGTGCCGAGGTCGTTGCCGAAGCGGTGGAGAATGTCGCCCAGGCCGACATTCTTCGAGCCATGGGCTGCGACACCGTCCAGGGATTCGTCTTTGCCGGGCCGATGTTCGAAGACGAGTTCGTCAGCTGGACCGGCAACGCCGACCGCGGCTCGCAGAGCAGCGTCGCTTAGACCTTGATCGTTCCAGGCACAGCTGGAGCGTGAATCAAGGTCTCACAAGACGCCGAACACCTTCTCAAGCACGCGGCGGTAGATGCGGCTCAGGGCATAGATATCCTCGACCGCCGCATGCTCGCCGACCTTGTGCATGGTTGCGTTGGGAAGGCCGAAATCCACCACCGGACAGAGCTGGATCAGAAAGCGGCCATCCGATGTGCCTCCGCTGGTCGAAAGCTCGGGCTCCGACCCGGTTTCCTCGCGAATGGCGGAGACGATCACATCGTAAAGCTCGCCCGGCGGAGTCAGGAACGCCTCACCCGAAATCCGCGCGCGAACGGTCGCTCCTGGCGCCTCGCGCTCGGCAATCTCCTCCACCAGCCGGACCAGTTTCTCGCCTTGCTGGAGATTGTTGAAGCGGATGTTGAGCTGGGCCGTCGCCGAGGCGGGGATGACATTGCTGGCATGGGTCGGCGTCGAGATGCCGGTGAATTCGAGGTTCGAAGCCGGAAAGGCGTCGGTTCCGTCGTCCAGGTGGAGCGCATCTAGAGCGGCAATCACTCGGGCGAGCTTCGGAATCGGATTGTCGGTGCGGTGCGGGTAGGCGACATGACCCTGGATGCCGGGCACATCAATCCACATGTTGACCGAGCCGCGGCGGCCGATCTTGATCGTATCGCCCAGCCGGTCGACCGAGGTTGGCTCCCCAATCAGGATCATGTCGGGGCGAATGCCGTGCTCATTGAGCCAATCGATGATCCGCGGCGTGCCGTAGGTGGCATAGCCTTCCTCGTCACCGGTGATGAGAAGCGAGATGGTGCCGCGATCATTCTGGTAGGCGGCCGTCGCGGCGACGAAGGCGGCGATGGCGCTCTTCATGTCGTTGGCGCCGCGGCCGGTCAGCACGCCA
>DASWTR010000351.1:0-3960 GCA_036402035.1 Sphingomicrobium sp. | reverse complement strand
ATCGATCCGCGTGATGGCTCGCTGATCGACGAAGCACTCATACTCCGATTTGATGCTCCGCACAGTTCGACCGGAGAAAGTATCGTTGAATATCAATGTCATGGCGGAAGAGCGACGGTCGACGCGTTGATTTCGGCGTTGCTCGAATTCCCAGGGGTGCGGTTGGCTGAACCCGGCGAATTCACCCGCCGCGCTTTGGCCAACGGCCGGATCGACCTGACCGAGGCGGAAGGCCTGGCCGATCTGCTGACCGCCGAGACCGAGCTTCAGCGCCGTTCGGCGATGGCGCGAGCGGGCGGCGCCTTGCGCAAGCGCCTCGATGACTGGCGCGGACGGCTGCTGACGCTCTCCGCACGCGCCGAAGTCGCCATCGACTACGCGGATGAAGCTGACGGCGCAGCGGAAGCGGACTTGTCGCCTGAGATTGGCGCGCTCGCCGACGAACTCGACCAGCTTGTCTCAGCCCCGCGGGTCGAGCCGCTGCGGGACGGAATTCGGGTCGTGATCGCCGGCCCGCCCAACGCCGGCAAATCAAGCTTGGTCAACGCCCTGGCGCAAAGCGAAAAGGCAATCGTCACACACATCGCGGGCACCACTCGGGACGTGATCGAAGTGCCCATCGCGATTGGCGGAGCGCCGTTTGTGCTGGTGGATACCGCCGGACTGCGGTCATCCGACGATGTGGTCGAATCGATCGGCATTGAGCGGGCACGGGCAGAGGCGGAGCGGGCCGACTTGATCCTCTGGCTGGGCGATCCGGACCAGGCGCCCACACACCCGGGCCTAATTCGCATTCGACCCAAGGCTGATCTCGGAATCGAGGGCGCGGGCCTGGGTGTCTCGGCTCTAACCCGGGAAGGCATCGCCGACCTGACCAAGATGCTACTCGATCGCGCCGCACAGCTGCTGCCGAAAGGCGACGAACTCGCACTTGACCGGCGACAGCATGAATTGCTCGATGATGCGCGAGCAGCGTTGAATCGCGCGGGTGGCCTGCACGATCCGGTGCTGATCGCCGAGGAGCTGCGGTCGGCGCGGCTGGCGATCGACCGTATTTCGGGTCGGGCGGGGGTCGAGGAGCTGCTAGACGCATTGTTCGGCCGCTTTTGCCTCGGCAAATAGTTCCACGTGAAACATTGAGGCCGCGGCGGGCCGACTGTATGGGGCGGCGCATGTTCGACGTGCTGGTCATCGGCGGAGGTCATGCGGGTTGCGAGGCGGCCTGTGCCGCTGCGCGCCGCGGCGCTCAGGTAGCGCTGCTGACGTTTCGGGCTGACGACCTTGGCCAAATGAGCTGCAATCCATCGATCGGAGGCGTGGGCAAGGGGCATCTGGTCCGGGAGATCGACGCGCTCGGTGGTATCATGGCTCGCGCCGCCGATCTGGCGGCGATCCATCGCCGGATGCTCAATGCCAGCAAGGGTAGCGCTGTGCGCGGTCCGCGGGTTCAGGCCGACAGGCGGCTTTATCGCGCCGCTGTCGCGGACCTGGTGAGCCGAGCAGGTGTGGTCGTGATTGAGGGTGAGGCAGTCGCGCTCGAGCTTGAAGGCGCGGCTGTGCAGGGCGTCCGGCTGGCTGACGGATCGATCCTTGCGGCGCGAAGCGTCATCCTGACGACCGGCACTTTCCTCGGGGCGACGATGTTTCGGGGCGAAGAGCGATGGAGCGGCGGCCGGCTGGGCGGGCAGGCGTCGACTGCGCTTGGAAGCCAGGTGCGGGAACTTGGACTAGCCGAAGGACGGCTGAAGACGGGGACGCCGCCACGCCTCGACGGCCGAAGCATCCATTGGTCGCGGCTGGCGCCGCAGCCGAGCGACCGTGAGACGTGGACGATGGCGCTCGCGTCTAATCCGCAGCTTCAGCCTCAGCTCGCGTGCGCCATCACTCGCACCAACGCACGAAGTCATGACGTCATCCGGTCCGGACTTGGCCGATCTCCGTTGTTCGCCGGGGCAATCGAGGGTCGCGGCCCTCGTTACTGCCCATCGATCGAAGACAAGGTGCAACGTTTTGGCGACCGTGACGGGCACCAGATTTTTCTCGAGCCGGAAGGTCTCGCCACGCACCTCGTCTACCCAAATGGGATTTCGACCTCCTTGCCCACCGACGTGCAGATCGAGCTTGTGCGCAGCGTCGAGGGGTTGGAGCGGGCCGAGATTGTGCAGCCCGGCTATGCGGTCGAATATGAGCATGCCGATCCGCGCCAATTGGAGCCGACCTTGCAGCACCGCGAGGTTGCCGGCCTCTTCTTCGCGGGGCAGATCAACGGGACCACTGGCTATGAAGAGGCGGCAGCGCAAGGGCTGGCGGCCGGGCTGAATGCTGCTGCGGCGTCGTTGCACCTCGACGAGGCCCGGTTCGATCGCGGCTCCAGTTACATCGGCGTGATGGTCGACGATTTGACCGTGCAGGGCATCAGCGAGCCCTATCGGATGCTGACCGCTCGCTCCGAACATCGCCTGTATTTGCGCGCCGACAACGCCGTATCGCGTCTGGGCCCAATGGGCCTCGAACTTGGAATATTAGATGAGGCGCAGACGCAGCGGGTTGAGCGCCACCTGGCGGCCAAACGAACCGCCGAGCAGCAGTTGGCGCAGACTGCGACTGGCGCCGAGCTCGGCATTGAAGACAGCGCGCGCAAGCCGCTGGCCGAGTGGGCCCGCCGCGACGATCTTCAGGCGCAAGTTCGCGGCCGTCTTCCTGGGGGTGCCGCCGCCGATGAAGCGCTGGATGACGCAATCTACGCGCCTTATCTGGCCAGGCTGCGCGACGAACTCGCCGCGCGGAACCGCGATCGCGCGCTGGCGATCCCGACCCGCTTCGACTTCGGCCAAGTGCCGGGGCTCTCAAACGAGATGCGCGAGCGTCTTCAGGCCGCGGGGCCCGCAGACCTAGACCAGGCATCGCGCGTGCAGGGCGTTACCCCGGCAGCGCTGTCCGCCCTGCACTTCGCCCTGGCCCGCGCGGCGGCATGATCGCCGATTTGGAGGCCGCAGCGGGCCGAACTGTTTCACGTGAAACATTTGGCAAGCTAGAGACCTTTGCAGGGTTGCTGGGTGAAGAGAATCAGCGGCAGAACCTTGTTTCCCCTGCCAGCCTCGCCGACATTTGGAATCGACACTTGCTAGATGGCGCTCAGCTGCTCGGCCTCGCAGATCGGCAGGGAAACTGGCTGGACATCGGATCGGGCGCCGGCCTGCCTGGAATGGTGCTCGCAATATTGAGTGGAGCCCCGACGACGCTCAATGAGCCGCGCAAGCTCCGCGCCGAATTTCTCCGCCGCTCGGCAGTCGAGTTGGAACTGGCCAACGTCCAAGTGGCCGAGTGCAAGGTCGAGCGTCTCGCCGGGAAATTCGACTTTATCACCGCACGGGCGGTGGCCCGCCTCGACAAGCTGCTGGGCATGGCGTGTCATCTGGCCCACAGCGAGACGAAATGGGTGCTTCCGAAGGGTGAAAGCGCGCAATGGGAACTGGATGAAGCGCGAAAGGCATGGCAGGGTAGCTTCCGTCTGGTGCCGAGCCGCACGCATCCCGCGTCGGCCATCGTTGTCGCCGAACATGTCGTGCGGAGGGGGAAGCGATGATCCGTATCGCAGTCGCCAATCAGAAGGGCGGAGTAGGGAAGACTACCACCGCAATCAATCTGGCGACGGCACTGGCGGCAATCGGATGGCGCGTGCTGCTGGTCGATCTCGATCCGCAGGGCAATGCCTCGACCGGTCTGGGCGTGAGCCGAGCGTCACGCGAACGCTCCACCTATGATGTCCTGCTTGGCGAGGCGTCGGTTATCGAAGCGGCTGTCGCCACCAAGGTGCCGCGGCTTGATCTGCTGCCGGCGACGGTCGACCTGTCGGGCGCTGAGATTGAAATGGTCGGAATGGACGACCGCACCCACCGCCTCGCCCAGGCGTTCGATGAAGTTCCGGCGGCGCGGTGGGATATTTGCCTGCTCGATTGT
>DASWTR010000350.1:0-37336 GCA_036402035.1 Sphingomicrobium sp. | reverse complement strand
CCGCCCAATCCCGATTACCGCCCGGGCAGGGGCGAGATGCACCGGGTGTTGCAGCTTCATTCGACCGATCAGCCGGAAGTGCATGAGATTTGCAGCGAGATGCGGCGCATTGCCGATGAGTATGGCGACCGCCTGCTGGTCGGCGAGATCTACCTGCCGATCGAGAAGCTGATGACCTATTATGGCGCCGAGCTCCAGGGCGTGCAGCTGCCCTTCAATTTCCAGCTAATCGACGCGCCGTGGAGCGCCTCCTCCCTCTCCTCCATCATCCAAAGTTATGAGACCGCGCTGCCCAGGGGCGGATGGCCCAACTGGGTGCTCGGCAATCATGATCGGCCGCGCATTGCAGCCAAGATCGGCGAGGCTCAGGCCCGGGTTGCCGCCATGCTGCTGCTGACGCTGCGGGGTACCCCGACCATCTATTATGGCGACGAGCTCGGCATCGGCGATGTCGCCATTCCGCCTGACGCCGTGCAGGACCCGCGCGAATTGCGCGAACCGGGCATCGGCCTGGGCCGCGACCCGGTACGCACACCAATGGCCTGGGATCTATCGCCAAATGCCGGCTTCACCTCCGGGGAGCCTTGGCTCCCGCTCCATCAGGATTGGCCGAAGCGCAACGTCTTGGGCCAGCGGGATGACCCTGGTTCGATGCTCTCACTCTATCGAGCGCTGCTTCGACTCCGTCATGCCGAACCGGCATTGTCGATGGGTTCGATCGAGCTCGATCCGGGCGGCGAGCATGTCCTTGCTTATCGTCGGAAGCACGGTCGCTCGCGCCTGAAAATCCTGCTCAACCTGTCCGGGACCGAACGGCAGCGGCCGAAGGGAAGCGAGCGCGGAGAGCTGCTGCTATCGACGCTCGGCGGTCCTCCACCCGATGGCTGGCTCAGGCCTGATGAGGGGATAATCCTGAGACTGGAGGACGAATAAGCGTGCGCGTCGCCATGTTGAGCTCGATCAGTTGGCGGACCCCGCCGCACGCTTATGGCCCGTGGGAACTGGTCACCAGCCTGCTGACCGAGGCATTGGTCGAACGCGGCGTTGACGTCACGCTGTTCGCCACGCTCGATAGCCTGACGGCCGGCAAGCTCGATGGCGTCGCGCCGCGGGGCTATTCGGAGGATCAGTCGCTCAATCCCAAGGTGTGGGAAGCGCTGCACATCGCCCATTGCTTCGAGCGGGCAAGTGAGTTTGACCTGATCCACAATCAGGCAGATTTCATGCCGCTGATCTTCTCGCGCATGGTCGATACGCCGATCGTCACCACCATCCACGGCTTTTCCTCGCCAAGCATCTTACCGGCGTTCGAGCGTTACAATGACCGTTCGGCCTATGTCGCAATAAGCGACGCCGACCGCGCGACCTCGCTGACCTATGCCGCGACCATCGATCACGGAATCCCCATCCACGAATTTCCATTCGACCCGGTTGGAAGCGAGGAGTTGTTGTTCTTCGGGCGCATTCATCCGGACAAGGGCGCGGGCGAAGCGATCCGTGCGGCAAAAGCGGTCGGCCGCCGGCTGGTAATGGCGGGTATCATCCAGGACCAGGACTATCATGAGCGTGAGGTAGCTCCGTTCATCGACGGCGACATGGTCGATTTCCTGGGAGTGATTGGCGGAGCCGAACGGACCCGCGCGCTCGGCTCGGCAAAGGCTTTGCTCCACCTGATCGGCTTCGACGAGCCATTCGGGCTGTCGGTGATCGAAGCGATGGCCTGCGGCACGCCGGTCATCGCCTACCGTCGCGGCTCGATGCCCGAGTTGATCGTCGACGGCGTTACCGGTTTCCTGGTCGACACGCTCGACGAGGCCATCGCCGCAATCGAACGCGTTGGCGAAATCGACCGCGCGGCCTGCCGCCAGCATGTCGAGCGACATTTCACGGTCGCGCGGATGGCCGACCAATATCTGACGCTTTACAATCGGCTGTTAGGTGGCTGACTCTTAACGCAAGTTTAGCTATGAGCAGGCGGCAGGGGAGCCAAGCGCATGCCGCTCTACATGGACATTCATGTCGTACCTGGCGCCACGCCGGAAGCACTGGAAGAGGCTCACAACGCCGACCTCGAGGTCCAGGACAAGCACTGCGTCCACTGCCTCAAATATTGGTTCAACGCCGATGTCGGCAAGGTATTCTGCCTGTTCGATGCGCCCAATGCCGAGGCCGCGGCGGCAGTGCACCGCGAGGCCCACGGCCTGATGGCCGAGAAGATCATCGAGGTCGATCCCGACATGGCCGACGGGCTGCTCGGGCCGAGCCAGGTCAACGACGCCGGTGCCGCGCTCCTTGCCGGCAGCAACCAGCGCGACCCCGGCATGCGGGCAGTGATGTTCACCGACATGGTCGGGTCCACCGAATTGACCTCGCGCTACGGGGACGACGCGGCGCTCGCCATGCTAAGGGTCCATGACCGGATCGTTCGCCAGGCGCTACGCGAGAATAACGGTCGGGAGGTCAAGCATACCGGCGACGGCATCATGTCGGCCTTCGTCTCCGCGGTCTGCGCGGTACGCGCGGCATGCAGCATCCAGGCCGCGCTCCGCGAGTATAATGAAGGGGGCGCCGAATATCCGGTCGCCATCCGCGTAGGCATCAGCGCGGGCGAGCCAGTCGAGGACGCCGACGACTTGTTTGGCTCGACCGTTCAGCTGGCTGCCCGGCTTTGCGCTCGCGCCGAAGCCGGCCAGATCCTGGTGTCCGACGTGGTGGCCGGGATGTGCATGGGTAAGGGCCTCAAATTCGCCGAAGCCAGCATGCACGAGCTCAAGGGGTTCGACCGGCCGGTTGAAACGCATCTGGTTGAAATCCTCTGCTAACTTGCAATCCGGCAAAGCTTGAGCCATAGGGCCGCCAGCCGCGGGCCCTTGGGCTGCGCGGCCTATTATTTTTGAACGACAGCCGGAGGGGCGTGGGCATGGTGCCCCCGTCAGCGATCGGCCAAATATAGGTGCATGGAACATGCCGCTTTACGAGCATGTTTTCCTCGCGCGCCAAGACCTGGCCCAGGCCCAGGTCGATGCGCTCGCGGAAAACGCCACCAAGATCATCGCCGACAACGGCGGGTCGGTGGTCAAGACTGAAACCTGGGGCCTGCGCGGCCTCGCCTACCGCATCGCCAAGAACCGCAAGGCGCATTATGTCATGCTCGACATCGATGCCCCGGCCGCGGCGATGGCCGAGCTGGAGCGCCAGACCGGTATCAACGAAGACATCATCCGCTTCATGACCATCCGCGTCGAGGATCATGAGAAGGGTCCGTCGGCGATGATGCGCAAGCAGGATCGCGAGCGTTCGCGTGGCGAGCGCGGAGACGGTCGCGAAAGCCGCGGCCCGCGCCGCGAAGAGCTGGAGGCCTAAGCGATGGCACGTGCATTTTTCCGCCGCCGCAAATCCTGCCCCTTCTCGGGCAAGGATGCGCCCCGCATCGACTACAAGGATGTCCGTCTGCTCCAGGGCTTCGTGTCGGAGCGCGGCAAGATCGTCCCGAGCCGCATTACCGCGGTTTCGGCCAAGAAGCAGCGCGAGCTGGCGAAGGCGATCAAGCGCGCCCGCCACATCGGCCTGCTTCCCTACGTCGTGAAGTAAGGAGAGCTGGCGATGGAAGTCATCCTGCTCGAACGCGTCGAGAAGCTCGGCCAGATCGGTGACATCGTCACCGTCAAGAACGGCTTCGCGCGCAACTATCTGCTGCCGAACAAGAAGGCGCTGCGCGCCAACGAAGCCAACAAGAAGGTGTTCGAGGCCAACCGCGCCAAGATCGAGGCTGAAAACGCCAGCCGCCGTGAAGAGGCGGAAAAGGCGTCGAAGAGCGTCGACGGCAAGTCGGTCCAGCTGATCCGCCAGGCGTCCAACGTCGGCGCGCTCTACGGCTCGGTCAGCGCCCGCGACATCGTCGAGGCGCTGGAGGCCGAAGGCGCCAAGGTCTCGAAGAGCCAGATCGTGCTCGACCGCCCGATCAAGGCGATCGGCATGCACGAGGTGAAGGTCGCCCTGCACCCCGAAGTCAGCGTGACCGTCAAGGTCAACGTCGCCCGCTCGCCCGAAGAGGCCGAGCTCCAGGCGCAGGGCATCGACGTCATGGCGTCGATGTTCGAGCGCGAGGAAGCCGGGTTCACCGAAGCGTTCGATCCGAACGCGGAGCCGGGTCTGGTCCCGGAGGAAGCGGCGGTCGAGGCCGAGGTTGCTCCGGCAGCGGAAGCTGGCGAGGGCGAAGAAGCCTAAGCTATTCGCTTCGTTTCAGATTCAGCCGCCGGGCGCCCTGCCCGGCGGCTTTTTCTTTGCCTCGGCTCGTCGCATCTTTCTCACCGCCGACGAAGGCCCGAAATGGCGGATTCGCGGCATCGCCCGTGTCGGGCTGCCGACTTGCCTCTCCGCTCGTCGCATTGGTCGGGCCGCGCGTGGAACGACCAGCCCCGTTTCCCGGTTTTCTAATCCGAGCGTGGGGTCAGATTGGAAGGGACGAAGCAATGGCTGACGAACGGAATCAAAATCCCACGACCGGTTCGGAATCGGACATCAGCAAATCGCAATCGCAGCAGCAGCCGAACCAGGCGAGCCAGCAGCAAGGCGAGACCGGCCAGCAGTCGGGTCAGTTCGAAAGCAGCCGGCAAGACAACGCCGAGCTGTCGGGCGACCAGGCTTCCACAGGTCAGTCGCAGAGCGGCCAATTCTCCGGATCGCCCGATGCCGGCTTGCAGGGCGACACGCTGTCTGAGCAGCGCAGCGACGTCGAAGGCGGCTCGCTTGGATCGCAGGAAAGCGGTGAGGCAAGCAGCGGTTTCGTCGGTTCGCAGGGTCAGCAGGACACCAGCAGCGAGCTGATTGATGAAGAGGACGAGGATTTTGCCCAGGACGGCCAAGGCGCGCCCGAAGGCAAATAAACTCTGACTCCATCATATTTGGGCCGTGTCCGGACTCCGGGCGCGGCCCAATTTCGTTGGTCGCGCCGCTCGCTCCGCCCGGCGGAGCGCCGGAGACTTGCGGCCCACAGATCGTTGATGCTCCGAGAGGAGACAGTGATGCGCAGCAATAGTGGCTCCGGTAAGAGCAACAACAACCTCCGCGACCCAACACTGAGGGATCATGAGCGCGAGCGCGGCAAGACCGGCGAGGCACATCATGGCGATCTGGAACCGGCGCACAGCGACGAAGCCGGCGAGCCGCGACAGCCCGCCGCCGGCCCGATTCCGAAGCACTAGGTCATTTGATCCGGTAGTAATCGGCGACCCGGTCCAGCGCGATGCCGAGCACCAGCTTGCCGGCGCGCGCCGGCCAGCGGAGCGCGCTCTCTGCTTCGCGCATCCCTTCGCCCGCGCAGACCACGCGCCACAATATGTCGGATAGGCCGGGACCGGCCTCGGTCACCGCGGATTCGAACCGCCGCTTGGCATCGAGCTGCGAACTGCTGAGGTCGACGGCCTCCGCCGCTCCGCCCCGGCTCCGTGACACCGGCGCCGAGTCCCATGCCATCGTCACTCTCGGCCCCAGTTGGCCGCGCTCCCAGTCGATGCGTAAGCGCTCCCCAGCGTCGAACTGTCGCCGGGTGACATGGCCGCGCGCGAACAGCCAGCCGAGCGGACTCTCGGCAAGGTTCACCGTGACGGAACGGGCAGCGCGCTGCCCTTTCGCAAGGGGTGCATCGCCCTGCAAGGGACGTTCGACCAGCAGGCGGGATTTAGGGGACTTGGTGGCCATGCATGCTCCTTCGGTGGCGAGTCGCTTTTCCCTTGCCACAACGGCGAAATTGTAGGACAGCATAAAACCACATTGGTTCGTTGTGTTTGGATCGACAATGATTACGCGTATCCGTGAAGTCCGCCGCGCGCGCGGTATGACGCTGGACGATGTCGCCAGGGCGTGCGACCCGCCGACCACGCCTCAGACCATTGGCCGATTGGAGACCGGCACCCGCACAGTCTCTGTCGGGTGGCTCAATCGCATCGCCAACGCGCTTCGGGTCGATGCGGCCGATCTGGTCGATCATCCCGAACGCAGCGAGCTTCCGGTGGTGGCGGTGCTCGGCGCCAACGGCGCAGTCGCGCCGAAGAAGCAGGCGCTGGTCGTCCCCCCTCGCCCCGCGGCCGGCCAGATCGCGATGACCGTCGCGGCCAGCACCGGCGACTATCGCGCCGGCGATGAAATCTGGTGCGAACGGCTGGAGCCCGAGAATTTCGGACTCGCCCTCAACCGCGACGTGCTAGTCCCCCGCCCCGCCGGCCGCTTCCTGTTCGGCCGCCTGATCGGCCGCGAGGATGGCAAGCTCCACCTGCTTCCGCCGGGCGCCGGGGGCCGCCAAAGCGTCGTCGCCGACCCGCCATGGGCGGCGGTGGCGGTGAGGCTGATTAGAGCGCTTTAAAGATGCGCTAGCTACCTCTGTGGGGAGCCAGCGAGCGCAGCGAAGTAAGAGTCTTGAATCGCCGTACCAGGGGCGAACTGTTGATGTGGTTCGCGAGGAACCGATCGTAGGCAACCACATCCGGCACACGTAGTTTCAGCAGGACATCGGCTTCGCCCGCCACATAATGGGCCTCGATCACCTCGGGGTTAGCCGCCACCTTATCCGAAAACCGCTGGAGCGCCTGCCGGGACTCCTCCGCGAGTTCAACCAACAAGAAGATGGTTACCGAAGCCTCAGGCTCCGGAAACGAAACGTGAGCCCTGGCGCCGAGGATGATGCCAGCAGCGATCATTCGTTCAACTCTGCGCTGTACCGCGCTGGCGGACAAGTTCACTCGCCGACTCAGTTCCGCATAACTGAGCCAAGCATCGTCCTGCAGCAGGGAGGCAATGCGATGGTCGCGATCATCCAGGGTTGCAGCCATGATATGCGGATAGCGCAGGATTCCTGCACGAACCATTGTCAAAAGCGCAAACGTTGCGCGGCATCTGCACTAGATAGCGGGGCTTCGGGAGCGTCCTCCCGAGCATGGCGAAAGGTGAACCGATCAGCATGCCCCCGACCGCAAAACATATCGTAGTGGAATCCGCCCGTCTGATTTGGCGCCTGGCCGTCTATTTCGCGATCGGGATCGCCACGTTTCTGCTGCTCGTCAGGGGCTATCGCTGGGCGATGCAGGCGCTCGACGTGCAATTTGCCGAGGCACCAGGCGTGGAGCCGGCAGAGTTGGTGGGGATCGGCCAAGCACTCCTGCTGGTGTCGGCGGTCCTCGCCTGGGTTGTCACCGAGCGCCTTGGCCGCGACCGGCTGGGTCCGATCCTGCCACTTAACTCAAGAGCGATCGCGCACCTGCTTCAGGGCACGTTGTGGGGCTTGGCTGGCATCGGCGCGACGATTGGCGCCATTGCTGCCTTCGGCGGCTATCAGATCGATGGCCTGGCGCTGTCGGGCGCCGCGGTGGTTTATTATGTTTTACTCTGGCTGTTGGTGGCAGTGGTGAACGGCCTTGCTGAAAACCTCGCTTTCATGGGCTATCCCCTTTTTCGCGTTGCCCGAACAACCGGCTGGGCTCCGGCCATCCTGCTTGTCGGGCTGATCTTCGCGGCCGCGCACCTGGGAAATCCCGGCCAGAATCCGCTGTCGATCGCCTCGATATTCCTGATCGGAGCGCTCATGGCCGCGGCAGTCTGGCTGACAGGCGATATGTGGTTATCGGTCGGCATCCATGCCGGTATCATCGTCGGCGAAGATCTGGTCTTCTCGGTTCCCGACAGCGGAGTCACCTACACCGGCCATTTGCTTGCCAGCAGGTTGACCGGGCCGGCCTGGCTGAGTGGCGGCGATGCCGGGCCAGAGGGCAGCGCCCTGGCACTACCGGCATTTGGCATTTTGTTCGCCCTGATCTGGCTTGTCTATCGCCGCCGCCCAGTCGCCGCGGTCACCATCCCATGAAAGCTTGCCCCGCTGACCACTCCGTGGCATCGGCGCGCATCCGCATCGGCGGGCGCTTAGCTCAGTTGGTAGAGCATCTCGTTTACACCGAGAGGGTCGGCGGTTCGAGCCCGTCAGCGCCCACCAAAGCTAAATCGTGAAAGCTGGAAGCTTTCTTGATTCAAAACGTGCGCAACGAAGTGGAGCACCTTCGCCTAGCTCAAAGTGCTTCCCCCACCACTTTGTGAACCGTTTCAACTTCATCGATAGCGACGTCGAACGTCACATCCGGATTGAACTGCCTTAGCTCGACTCTACTGCGCGACCGGCCAACCAGCTCCCCAATTAGCGCCCTGTCACCCGCCAGTTGCACCAGCACATCGTCGCCCACCGCAACCTCGGAGGCGGGCGAGACGAGCAATTTCCGCCCTGCGCGGAATCGCGGCCACATCGATTGGCCGACCATGGTCACCGCATAGGCCTCGCCATCGCTGGCCAGCGCGCGAGGACGATCGACCTTGCCGACCACCCTCGATCGGTCGATCACGAGCAGTTCGATCCTATGTCCCGCCTCACGCCATTCACCAGCGGCGGTGGCGAGGAGCAATATTGGCCCACGGGGCGCTTCCCGCCAGCGACGATTGATTTCGGCCAGCGCCTGCGCTGCCCCGGCTTCCGCTGGAACCGCCTCACCCACCCGCAATGCCTCGAACTCAGCCAATGACGACCCCGCAGCTGCCAGCAATTTCTCCAGCGTCCGGCGGGATGGATTGCCGTGGCGCCGCAGGTCCGACCAGATGGTGCGGCTGACGCCCGCCTGCACCGCCCAGGCATTGGCGGTCATGCCGTCCGGCTTGAACCGCATCAGGTCTTCGAACAGCTGGGTGCCGGCCTTCGTCATGTGGCCTGTGTTCAACATCCTCCATTTCGGAGCAATCTTGGATTGCGTCCAGTCGCCGCGGACCATATGTCAGATATATCAAACATTGACGTCAGGGGCGGGCGATGGGCGGATCAGATGATAGCGACCTTGCCGGCCTCCGCGAAATATCGGCGCATCGCCCCGCTCGCCTTGGGCGCGAGCTCGACGAACACGCGCCGCCCATCGTGCGGGTCGGAGCGGCGCTTGAACAGGCCTGCGTCGGTCATCGTCTTGATCCAGCGCAGCGCCGTAGTGGGCGGCACGGCCGCGGCGATGCACAGCGACGAGACGGGAACGCGATGCTGGGCGATCTCCGCCTGCAGCAGGTCGAGCAGCATGTCCCACGCCGGATCGGCGAACAGCTCCGCGTCGAAATAGCGCGCCCGCAAGCGCCGGGCGCGGATCACCTGCCGCACCTGGTCGAGCGACACCTGCGGCGCATCGCCCGACGGCGGCTCAAGCTTCTCCGCGCCGGCGGCGGCCGGGCCGGTCGACAGGCGCGCCAGAGTCGCCGCGATCCGGCTGACCTCGTCCGACAATTGGCGAAGGCGCGCGGAATCCGGTTCCTTGGAAATATCGTGGGCTCGAGCGTCGCTTCGCGCCCGAGCCCAGCTCGTCGCCACCGCCAGAGCGGCAATACGATCGCCGTCGGTCGCATCGAACAACAGGTGGACGCCCTCTCCCTGCAACCTGGCGGTGACGGGATCGATCATCGTCGACGGCGCGGAGACGATGGCCGGCAGTCGGTCGGATTCGGCTTCGACCCGGTCGAGCAGTCGGTCCAAAGTGGCACCGTCGTCGCGATCGAGCTCGAGCCAAATGGCGCTGGCCGCCGCCTGGAGGTTGAGCCGGTCGACCGCATCCTCGACTGCCACCGCGGCGGTCCGGTAGCCGGCGAATTCGGCGGCATCCAGCGCACGTCGGCGCGCCCTGTTCGACGATGCGGCGATCAGGATCGGCGGAGGACCGCAATAATCGCCCGACGCCGCGGAATAAGGTTGAGCACTCGCATCCATCGTCCGCACCTTCATGACGAATTGAACCGAGCAGGAGGCTTTTAGAGTCGAAAGCGGAGCAATGTCAGCCCAAATTGCCTCCGTTTCGGACAAGGGCGCTACGGGACCGCAAGAGATGGCCACTATCGCCCGCGACCTCATGCACCGACATCTGACTCCCCGCGCGATCCGGCGCGCACAATGGTTTGCCGAGGTCACCACCGCGCTTGGCGAGGCGGAGAAGCTGCTTGCCCTGCTCGAACGCGATGGCGGTTATCCTGACGAGACCGGCCAGCTGCGCCAGCGAATCCAGATCGTCCGGTCCGAGCTCAGCCTGCTCAATCGAGTCATTCTGGGCGAGGGCAGGATCGTCCCGGGCAGCTGGCCCGAGTCCGCCCGAGCGGACGGTAGCGAGCTCTAAACGCCGATCGGCAACTCGCCGCCGCCTGCGAAGGGCTCCATGAACGGCCCGATCGGCGGCGCTTCCCAGCCGGCGGTGGCGCAGAAGCCGAGGTTGAGGAACGCCGGCTTGCCATATTGCAGGGGCTTGCCGTCGAGCCCGTCGACCCGGCCGCCCGCCGCCAGCAGCACGGCATGGCCGGCGGCCGTGTCCCATTCGCTGGTCGGCGACAGGCGCGGGTAGATGTCGGCTTTGCCCTCGGCGACGATGCAGAATTTGAGGCTGGAGCCGACCGAGACATGCTCGCACAGCCCGATCACCTCGGCGAGATAGTCGACGGTCGATTGGGTGAGATGCGACTTGGACGCGACCGCAACCCGCGTGTCGCCGAGCGGACGGCACTGGATCGGACGGCGCTCGCCCTCGGCCTCGATGAACGCGCCCTCCCCCACCAGGCCGGCCCACAACCGATCGCAGGCCGGCTGATAGACCACGCCAAGCTTGGGCTGTCGGCCTTCGATCAGCCCAATGTTGACGGTGTAATCGTCACCGCCGCGGACGAACTCCTTGGTGCCGTCGAGCGGGTCGACCAGGAAATAAACGTCGCCGTGCGCCGGGATTCGGCCGGCCGCGACCTCCTCCTCGGCAATCACGGGCACGCCGGGGGCTGCCTGCTCCAGGAACTCGAGGATGATATGTTCCGCCGCCCGGTCGCAGACGGTGACCGGGGATTCGTCATGCTTGGTCTCGACCTCGAAGCCGCGCTCGACCAGCTTCAATATCTCCGCCCCGGCCGCGCGTGCCGCGACGATCAGGGCTTCGAGGAGGGCCTTCTCGTTTTCGATCAACGCGGCGCCATTCTAATTCCGCCGTCGAGGCGGATGCTCTCCGCATTCAGATAGGTGTTCTCGACGATGAACACCGCCAGCCGGCCATATTCTTCGGCCTGGCCGAGGCGCTTGGGAAAGGGCACCTGCGCCGCCAGCGCGTCCTGCACATTGGGCGGCATCATCGCCACCATCGGCGTCTTGAACACGCCCGGAAGGATGGTGTTGACCCGCACCCCGTCGTTCATCAGGTCGCGGGCGATCGGCAAGGCCATCGCCAGCACGCCGCCTTTGGACGCCGAATAGGCCGCCTGACCGATCTGGCCGTCTTCCGCGGCGACCGAGGCGGTGTTGATGATTACCCCGCGCTCGCCATCCTCCAGCGGGTCGGCTTGGACCATGCCGTAGGCCGAATAAGCGATGCAGCGGAACGAGCCGATCAGGTTGATTCCGATCGCCAGCTCGAACTGGTGCATCGGGTAGCGCTTGAGCTCGCCGGTGGCCTTGTCCTTGCCGACCGTCTTGGCGGCATTGGCGACGCCGGCGCAGTTGACCAGGATCCGCTCCTGCCCGTGCGCGGCGCGGGCCTTGTCGAAGGCGGCGGCGACCTTCTCGTCGCTGGTCACGTCGACCTCGCAGAACACGCCACCAATCTCGGCCGCGACCTTCTCGCCCTTATCGGCGTCGCGGTCGAAGATGGCGACCTTGGCGCCCTTGGCCGCCAGAGCGCGCGCGGTCGCCTCGCCGAGGCCCGATGCGCCGCCGGTGACGACTGCTGCTGTTCCGTCGATTTTCATTCTACCTCCTTGTTCCCCGGCGGAGGCCGGGGCCCAGGACCCGGCGCGAGCCGGGTTTCCCTTGTTTGCCTCTGATTTCCAAGCCCCTTCGGGGCTCCTGGACCCCGGCCTACGCCGGCGAACTATCTGCTTCAATCCTCGCCAGCACCGCATCGACCTGCACCTGCGCGCCGGCCGTGGCGTTCAATTCCGCGACGACGCCGTCGAACGGCGCGACCAGCCCATGCTCCATTTTCATCGCTTCCAGGGTCAGCAAGCGTTGCCCCTTGGCAACCTTTTCGCCCCTCGAAACCTCAACGCTGGTCACCTTGCCCGGCATCGGCGCGACGATTGCACCGTCGGCCGCTGCCGCGCCAACGCTGCCTCGCGATGCGAGCGTGAAATCGAAGTAGGCACCATCCTCGAAGATTGTGATCTCTTCAGCATCCTTGATCGAGCCGGTGCTTGGCTCCCACTCGGTGCCACGGTCATAAAGTCCGATGTCGAAATCGATCGAAACTGCCTGCCCCTCCCGTTGCACCGTTACTTTGAACGAGGGCGTTTGGTTCAGCCGGAAACCGGATAGACCGCGATCAGAACGTAGTGCCCGATGATGATAGTCCAGCGAGTCAGACCAACGTGCCGAAATGAAATGCTCTGCAACCTCTTGAAGGAGATCGTCGCTCGGCTCCGGTGGCTCCGTCAGAACCGCCGTGTGCTCGCCAATGAAAGCTGTCGTCACCTTGCCTTTGCGGAACTGCTCGTCATCACAAAGACGAGCGAGGAACCAAGCATTCGTCCGAACCGGGTGACACGCGACGCCTTCGCACGCGTCAGCGAGATTATCGAGGGCGGTTGTCCGGTCCTCAGCACGCACCACCAATTTCGCAATCATCGGATCGTAGAACGGCGAAATCTGGTCGCCTTCCTCCACACCGGTTTCGATGCGCACGTCTGCATGATGTGGAGGTTGCGGAAGGTAGAGATAATCCAGCCCGCCAACGCTCGGCAGGAACCCTTTTGCCGGATCCTCGGCATAGAGCCGCGCTTCGATTGCCCAGCCGTTGATCGATAGCTCGTCCTGCTTCTTCGGCAGCTTGTCGCCGCTGGCGACACGCAGCTGCCATTCGACCAAGTCCTGGTCGGTGATCTCCTCGGTCACTGGATGCTCGACCTGGAGGCGGGTGTTCATTTCCATGAACCAGATGCGGTCTGGCTTGAGGCCTTCGGAGGCGTCGGCGATGAATTCGATCGTCCCAGCGCCTTCGTAATTCACGGCCTTGGCAGCGCGGACGGCGGCGGCGCAGACCGCTTCGCGAGTTGCGTCGTCCATGCCCGGCGCGGGAGCTTCCTCGATCACCTTCTGGTGGCGGCGCTGCAGTGAGCAGTCGCGCTCGAACAGGTGGACGACGTTGCCGTGGCTGTCGCCGAATATCTGCACCTCGATGTGGCGCGGCGAGAGGATATATTTTTCGATCAGCACGCGGTCGTCGCCGAAGCTACTCGCCGCCTCGCGCTTGCAGCTTTCCAGCGCGTCGTCGAAATCCTTCGCGGCATCGACCCGCCGCATGCCCTTGCCGCCGCCGCCCGCGACCGCCTTGATCAGCACCGGATAGCCGATCGCGTCGGCTTCTTTCTTGAGCCGCTTCGGGTCCTGATCCTCGCCGAGATAGCCGGGCGTTACCGGCACGCCGGCGTCGGCCATCAGCTTCTTGGCCGCGTCCTTGAGGCCCATGGCACGGATGCTGTCCGGCTTGGGCCCGACCCAGGTCAGGCCGGCATCAATCACCGCCTGGGCGAAATCGGCATTTTCGCTGAGGAAACCATAGCCGGGGTGGATCGCCTGCGCCTTGGTGGCCTTGGCCGCGGCAATGATCTTGTCGCCGACCAGATAGGATTCGCGCGCCGGACTCGGCCCGATATGCACCGCCTCGTCGGCCATGCGGACGTGGAGCGCCTTTACATCGGCATCCGAATAGACCGCGACCGTGCGCATCCCCATCTTCCGAGCGGTGCGGATGATCCGGCAGGCGATCTCGCCGCGATTTGCGATGAGGAGGGATTTGATCATGCGGCGTGGGCCCCCTCCACCACCGCTTTCGCGGTGGTCCCCCTCCCCGTTCCGGGGAGGATACGCTTCGGCTCCTCGGCCTCCATCGGCCTGAGGCCCAGCTTGGCGAACATCGCGGCGTCGGCGCTGTCGCCGGCGTTGGCGGCGGTCAGGAGCTTGTCGCCCGTGAAGATGCTGTTGGCGCCGGCCAGGAAGCAGAGCGCCTGGGTCGATTCCGACATGCTCTCGCGGCCGGCCGACAGGCGGACCATCGATCGCGGCATGGTGATGCGAGCGACGGCGACGGTGCGGACGAACTCGATATCGTCGATCATCCGTTCGCCGGCGAACATGTCGCCCAGCACCGTCCCCTTCACGGGCACCAGCGCATTGATCGGCACGCTTTCCGGGTGGCGCGGCAGGGTCGCCAGCGCATGGATGAAGCCGACCCGGTCTTCGCGGCTTTCGCCCATGCCGACGATCCCGCCGCAGCAGACGCTGATTCCGGCACTGCGCACTTCCTCCAGCGTGTCGAGCCGCTCCTGGAAGGTTCGCGTCGAGATGATCTCGCCATAATGTTCGGGCGAGGTGTCGATATTATGGTTGTAATAGTCGAGGCCGGCGTCCTTGAGCGCCCGCGCCTGATCGCCGGTCAGCATGCCGAGCGTCATGCAGGTTTCCAGCCCCATCGCCTTCACGCCCGAGACCATCGCGCACACCTTGGCCATGTCGCGGTCCTTGGGCTCGCGCCACGCCGCGCCCATGCAGAAGCGTTGCGAGCCATGCGCCTTGGCCTCCACCGCCGCGGCCAGCACCGCGTCGACGTCCATCAATTTCTCCGCCTTGAGGCCCGACTTGGCGTGAGCCGATTGCGAGCAATAGCCGCAATCCTCGGGGCAGCCGCCGGTCTTGATCGATAGCAGGGTGCAAAGCTGCACCTCGCCCGCCGCATGGTTGGCGCGATGCACTTCGGCAGCGCGGAACACCAGCTCGGTGAACGGCAGGTCAAAGAGGTCCGCGATTTCGGCACGGGTCCAATCGGTACGGGTCACGCCAAATCCTCCCCGGCACGGGGAGGGGGACCGTCCGAAGGACGGTGGAGGGGGCCCACCTCTGAGCAACGCGCAACAATGGATTGAATAACGCCCTCCAAGTTTTTGAGCACGTCTCGCGCAGGAATGCGCATGACTGTAAATCCCTCTCTTTGCTTGATTGCGTCACGCGCGGCATCCCGGCGTGGCTGGTCGCCGACGCCGTGCTGTTCGCCGTCCACCTCAATAATCAGGCGATGACTGAGGCAGGCGAAGTCGACTGTCGTCCGATCACTCGGGAATTGACGCCGGAACCTGCGGCCGAGCGGGCGCCTTCGTAGCGCATCCCACAGCAGCACTTCAGGCAAGCTCATCTCACGACGCAGCTTGCGGGCGCGTTTTACTTGCTTAATTGGTGCCTTGAGGATGCGTGGGCCCCCTCCACCGCGCTTCGCGCGGTCCCCCTCCCCGTTCCGGGGAGGATCATAAAGGCGCGTGCCAGTCACTCGTTCACATCCTGAACACGCCGAACTGCGGCTTGTCGGGGATCGGCGCGTTCAAGCAGGCCGCGAACGCCAGCCCAAGCACATCTCGCGTCTGTACCGGGTCAATGATGCCGTCGTCCCACAGCCGCGCGGTCGCATGCCAGGGGTTGCCCTGCGCTTCATAATCGTCGCGGATCGGCTGCTTGAACGCCTCGGCCTCCTCCGGTGACCATTTGGCCGCGTCGGCGTGGACGGTGGCCAGCACGCTCGCCGCCTGCTCGCCGCCCATCACGCTGATCCGGCTATTCGGCCAGGTGAACAGGAAGCGGGGCGAGTAGGCGCGGCCGCACATGCCGTAATTGCCGGCGCCGAAGCTGCCGCCGATCAGGATGGTGACCTTGGGCACGGTGGCGGTAGCGACGGCCGTGACCAGCTTGGCGCCATGCTTGGCGATCCCCTCCGCCTCGTACTTTCCGCCGACCATGAAGCCGGAGATGTTCTGCAGGAACAGCAAGGGGATGCGCCGCTGGCAGGCGAGCTCGATGAAATGCGCGCCCTTCACCGCGCTCTCGCTGAACAGCACGCCGTTGTTGGCGAGGATCGCGACCGGGATCCCCCAGATATGGGCGAAGCCGCACACGAGACTGGAGCCGAACAGTGGCTTAAACTCGTGGAACTCCGAGCCGTCGACGATCCGCGCGATCACCTCGTGCACGTCATAGGGCGCGCGGACGTCCTCGGGGATAATCGAGTAAAGCTCCTCGGCGTCGTACAGCGGCGGGCGCGGCTCGCGCAGCTCGATCCCGGCTCCCGGCTCGCTGCCGAGGTGCGAGACGATATCGCGGACGATGGTCAGCGCATGCTCGTCATTCTCGGCGAGATGGTCGACCACGCCGGACTTGCGAGCATGGAGGTCGCCCCCGCCAAGGTCCTCGGCGCTGATCTCCTCGCCCGTCGCCGCCTTCACCAGCGGCGGGCCGGCGAGGAAGATGGTGCCCTGATTACGGACGATGACGCTTTCGTCGCTCATCGCCGGGACATAGGCGCCGCCGGCGGTGCAGCTGCCCATCACGCAGGCGATCTGGGCGATGCCCTTCGCGCTCATCTGCGCCTGGTTGAAGAAGATGCGGCCGAAATGGTCGCGGTCGGGGAAGACCTCGGCCTGGTGCGGAAGGTTGGCGCCGCCGCTGTCGACCAGATAGACGCACGGCAGCCGATTGGCCTCCGCGATCTCCTGCGCGCGGAGATGCTTCTTGACCGTCATCGGATAATAGGTGCCGCCCTTCACCGTCGCGTCGTTGCAGACGATCATCACCTGACGGCCCGATACCCGGCCGATGCCGGCGATCATCCCCGCGCCGGGCACCTCGCCCTTGTAGAGATCGCAGGCGGCGAGCTGGCCGATCTCGAGGAAGGGCGAGCCGGGATCGAGCAGGCGCTCGACTCGGTCGCGCGGAAGCAGCTTGCCGCGCGAGAGATGGCGCTCGCGCGATTTCTCATTGCCGCCCCTGGCCGCCTTCGCGACGTCCTTGCGCAGTTTGTCGGCCAGTGCGCGGTTATGCGCGGCGCGGGCCCGCGATTCCTCGGAGGACAGGTCGATCTTCGTATCGAGCCGCGGTGCGCTCATGCGATCCTCCCCGGAACGGGGAGGTGGCAGCGCGAAGCGCTGACGGAGGGGCCGATTCCGACGTTGTCGACCCCTCCACCAGCTTCGCTGGTTCCCCTCCCCGCTCCGGGGAGGAATTGAACTGCCGCGTCGCCCATTCCCCTGTACCTGTCGTTTGTCGAAACCCAGTTTGATTTCGCGCGTAGCGTCCCCGATGCGACTTGCAAAGCGGCGCATGAGACGGCCGCATTCAAAGGGGAACTGAAATGCGCTCGAAGATCATCGCGCTGCTGCTGGCTAGTGCCGGCCTCACCGTTACCACCGCCGCCTGCCGGATGGGCGAGGAAGCCAATCAGGCGGAAGCGGCGGCCGAGAACAAGTCCGGCCTCAACCTGGCCGCGATGGACAAGAGCGTGAAGCCTGGCGACGACTTTTTCATGTACGCCAACGGCAGCTGGTTCAAGAATACCGAAATCCCCGCCGACCGGGGCTCGATCGGCTCCTTCCTGATCCCGCAACAGCAGCTGGAGCAGCGGATGGACGGGCTGATGGAGGAAATCGCCAAGTCCAATGCCGCCGCCGGCTCCAACGAGCGCAAGCTGGCCGACTTCCGCGCGGCGTTCATGGACCAGGCCGGGATCGACCAGCGCGCCCTTCCGGCGCTGAAGGCCGACGTCGACCGGTTCCAGGCCATCGCCGACAAACGGGCGCTGGCTTCGGCGATCGGATCGACCATCCGCGCCGATATCGATCCATTGAACGCGACCGACCTCCACTCTGAAAATCTGTTCGGGATCTTCGTCACTCAGTCGATGTCCGACCCGAAGAAGAATGTCCCCTATCTGCTGCAGGGCGGCATCGGCCTGCCCGACCGCGACTATTATCTGTCGTCCGATGCGGAGATGGCCAAGGTCCGCGACGCTTACCGCCCGTTCATCGCCAAGATGATGGCCTCGGCCGGACTCGATAATGCGCAAGCGCGGGCGCAGCGAGTGTACGATCTGGAGCGCAAGATCGCCGCGGCGCATGCGACCATCCTCGAGACCGAGGATAGCTTCAAGGCCAACAATCCGTGGAGCCAGGCCGACTTCGCCAAGAACGCCCCCGGAATGGACTGGAACGCCTTCTTCCAGGGCGCGCAGCTGTCGACCGTGCCGACCATCGTCGTGTGGCATCCCGAGCCGACCCGCAAGCTTGCCGCGCTGGTGGCAAGCGAGCCGCTCGACGCATGGAAAGACTGGCTCGCCTTCCACCAGATCATCCAGTCGGGGCCGGTGCTGCCGATCCAGATGCACAAGGACGATTTCGCCTTCTTCGGAACGACGCTGGCCGGCACGCCGGCGGAGCGGCCGCGCGACAAGCAGCTGCAGGGCCAGCTCAATGCGCTGATGGGCGACGCGCTCGGCCAGCTTTACGTCGCCAAATATTTCCCGGCGGAGCGGAAGGCCGACATCCAGAGGATGGTCGACGGCATCAAGGCCGCGTTCGACAAGAGGATCGAGGCGCTGCCGTGGATGGCGCCGGAGACCAAGCAGGAAGCGCGGGCAAAGGTCGCGGCGATGCAGGTCGGGGTCGGCTACCCCGACAAGTGGCGGGACTATTCGGCGCTCGAGATTCGGCCGGACGACGCCTATGGCAATTACCACCGCGCGCAGCTCCACGAATATCGCCATCAGCTGGCCAAGCTCGGCCAGGCGCCCGACCGCGGCGAATGGTGGCTGGTGCCTCAGATCGTCAACGCGGTGAACCTGCCGCTGCAGGACGCGCTCAACTTCCCTGCCGGAATCCTCGAGCCGCCTTTCTACCATGCGGGCGCGGACCCAGCCGCCAACTATGGCGCGATCGGCGCTGTGATCGGCCATGAGGTTACACACGGCTTCGACAATCTCGGCTCGACCTTCGACTCCCAGGGACGCCTGCGGAACTGGTGGACCCCCGCGGACCTCCAGAAATTCCAGCAGGCCGGCCAGGCGCTGGTGGCCCAATATGATGCCTATGAGCCGCTGCCCGGCCTGCGCATCAAGGGCCGCCAGACGCTGGCCGAAAATATCGCCGACGTGGCCGGCCTCGCCGCCGCTTACGATGCCTACAAGGCCTCGCTGGGCGGCAAGCCGGCGCCGGTGATCGACGGCTTCACCGGCGACCAGCGCTTTTTCATCGCCTATGCCCAGACCTGGGCGAGCAAGATGCGCGAGGAAACCATGCGCGCAAGGATCGCGACGGACGGGCATACGCCGGGCCAGTGGCGGGCGCTGACCGTGCGGAACCTGGATGCCTGGTACGCGGCGTTCGATGTGAAGCCGGGGGATAAGCTGTATCTGGCGCCGGAGAAGCGGGTGAAGGTGTGGTAGCTTGGTTCCTCCCTGCGAGCGAAGCTCGTGGGGAGGGGAACCATGCGAAGCATGGTGGAGCGGTAGAAGACGCGCTCAGTTACCCCTCCACCATTCACTCTTCGGTGAACGGTTCCCCTCCCCATCGCTCCGCGATGGGGAGGAACTTCAAGCGCCGATCAACTCCCTGCCGATAAGCATCCGCCGGATCTCGTTGGTCCCCGCCCCAATATCGAGCAGCTTGGCATCGCGCATATAGCGCTCGACCGGCCAATCCTTCGTATAGCCGGCGCCGCCAAGCGCCTGGACCGCCTCGCCCGCGACCTTGAACGCGCTTTCGCTCGCCAGCAGGATCGCTCCCGCCGCATCGAACCGGGTGGTCCGGCCAGCGTCGCAATTCTTGGCGACCTGATAGACATAGGCGCGCGCGGAATTCAGCGCGACATACATGTCGGCGACCTTGGCCTGCATCAATTGGAAGGCGCCGATTGGCTTGCCGAACTGCTTGCGCTCGCGGACGTAGGGGATGACCGTGTCGAGGCACGCCTGCATGATGCCGAGCTGGATCCCGGCGAGCACGGTGCGCTCATAATCGAGCCCGCTCATCAGCACGCCAACGCCCCCATTCTCCGGGCCCATGATATTCTCGGCCGGAACGAAGCAATCCTCGAACACCAGCTCGGCGGTCGGGCTTCCGCGCATCCCCACCTTGTCGACCTTCTGGCCGATCGAGAAGCCTTCCATGCCCTTTTCAATGATGAAGGTGGTGATGCCACGGCTGCCGTCCTCCGGCGAGGTCTTGGCATACACGACAAGCGTGTCGGCATCCGAGCCGTTGGTGATCCAGAATTTGGTGCCGTTGAGGCGATAGCCATTGCCCGACTTTTCGGCCTTGAGCTTCATTCCGACCACGTCGCTGCCCGCGCCGGCCTCGCTCATTGCCAGCGCGCCGACATGCTCGCCGCTGATCAGCTTGGGGAGATATTTCTTCTTCTGATCCTCATTGGCCCAGCGGCGGATCTGGTTGACGCATAGGTTCGAGTGGGCGCCATAGCTGAGGCCGACCGAGGCCGAGGCCCGCGCCACTTCCTCCTGCGCGACGACATGCTCCAAATAGCCAAGCCCGAGCCCGCCCCAGTCCTCCTCGACGGTGATCCCGTGGAGGCCGAGCTCGCCCATCTGCGGCCAGAGCTGCCTGGGGAATTTGTCCTTCTCGTCGATCTCGGCGGCGATCGGCGCGATCTGCTCGCGGGCGAAGCGCTCGGTGGTCTCGCGGATCGTGTCCGCCATTTCACCAAGACCGAAATCGAGGCCGGGCATGTTGTTCATCACTCTCTCCTGTTGGACCGCGACTAGCTCGCCGCAGGGGCTTGGACAAGCGGACCATCGGGCTTATGTGCAGTGCACAAACTAACCGCTCGTCCTGAGCGGAGCGCGCAGCGCGCAGTCGAAGGGCCAAGCACCGAGGTCCTGCCCGCGCCCTTCGACAAGCTCAGGACGAACGGAAGCTGGAGGCCTACTTATGTCCACCGACCCGATCGTCATCCTTTCCACCGCCCGCACGCCGATGGGCTCGATGCAGGGCGCCTTGGCCGATGCCTCCGCGACCGACCTGGGCGCCACGGTCGTCAAGGCGGCCGTCGAGCGCGCGGGCGTGAAGGGCGACGAGATCGACAGGATCTACATGGGCTGCGTCCTCCCCGCCGGCCTCGGCCAGGCGCCGGCGCGCCAGGCAGCGATCAAGGCGGGCCTGCCCAAGTCGGTCCAGGCGACCACCGTCAACAAGGTCTGCGGGTCGGGCATGCAGACGGTGATCATGGCCGAGGAAGCATTGAAGGCGGGCAACGCCGACCTGATCGTCGCCGGCGGCATGGAGTCGATGACCAACGCCCCATATCTGCTCAAGAAGCACCGCTCGGGCGCTCGGATCGGCCACGACACCGCGTTCGATCACATGTTCCTCGACGGACTGGAAGATGCCTATGAGCCCGGCCGCGCCATGGGCACCTTCGCCCAGGAAACCGCGAACCAATATCAGCTGACGCGCGAGGAGATGGACGCTTATTCCATCGAGAGCCTCAACCGCGCCAAGGCCGCGATCGACGGCGGCGCCTTTAAGGCGGAGATCGTCCCGGTCGTGGTGCAGGGCCGCAAGGGCGAAGTGACTGTCGACACCGACGAGCAGCCGGGCAAGGTCAACCCGGAGAAGATCCCGGGCCTGAAAGCGGCGTTCGCCAAGGACGGTACCATCACGGCCGCGACCAGCTCCTCGATCTCTGACGGGGCTGCCGCGCTGATCCTGACCCGCCAGTCTGATGCCGAAGCCAAAGGGCTGAAGCCGGTGGCGCGGATTGTCGCCAGCGCCGCGCATGCGCGCGAGCCGAGCGAGTTCACCATCGCTCCCGCAGGTGCCATGGAGAAGGTGCTGAAGAAGGCTGGCTGGAGCGTCGACGACGTCGACCTGTTCGAGGTCAACGAGGCCTTTGCCTGCGTCGCCATGTTCGCCATGCGCGACCTCGGCATACCGCACGACAAGATCAACGTCCACGGCGGCGCCACCGCGCTGGGTCACCCGATAGGCGCCAGCGGCGCGCGGCTGATCGTCACGCTGATCGGCGCGCTCAAGGCGAAGGACAAGAAGCGCGGAGTCGCGAGCCTGTGCATCGGCGGCGGCGAGGCGACCGCGGTCGCTGTGGAGCTGGTCGATTGATGAAGCGCTCCGGGCCGCTTCCCGCGAGCCCGGACGAATATGTCCAGTCGATCACCGGCTGGCAGCGCGCCCGCGTCGAGATGCTTCGGGTGATCGCGCAGCGCGTCGGGAACGCGAAGGAAACCGTGAAGTGGGGCCACCTCGTCTATCTCGCCAACGGTCCCGCCTTCCTGATCCGCGCCGACGAGAATCGCGTCCTGTTCGGCTTCTGGCGCGGCAAGCGACTGCTCGACATCGAGCCGCGCATGACCGGAGGCGGCAAATATGAGATGAAGACGCTTGAACTGCGCGAAACCAGCGCGATCGATCCCGCCGTTGCGGAACGCCTGATCCGTGAAGCGATCAGGTTAAACCGGACGATCGGCAATCCGCAGGAGCGCAAATAGCCGTTCGAGCAAGTTGCATGCTCGTCGCAAGGCTTGTGCTATATTAGGGCATGAGCGAGGACGGGGCAGCGCCGGACCTGATCGATGTTTCTGCCGGCCACGGCCGCGGTATGGCGGCTCGTCTCGGCCCAATGCTGTCCAAAATCGGGCTCGAGTTGTTCATCGTGTTCGTCGGCGTATCAGCGGCCTTCGCGGTCGAGAACTATCGGGATGACCGCAACGAGGACGCGCGTCGCCAGGCGGTTTATCGCGCGCTTGATCGCGAGCTGAAACAAATGGCCGAAACCCACGGTCCGGCCTTGCAGCGCCAAATGACGAAGCAGCTTGAGGCCTGGGATCGGGCCCTTGCTAACCGGGAGCGACCACTTCCGCCTGATTTTCGGATCCCCGACGCCGAACGACCGCCGACGGGCGTATGGAAAGCGGCAACGGCGACCGGCACGATAGAATTGATTGAGCCGGAACTCATGTTCGAGCTTGCACGATTTTACATGCGCGCCGATTCAGCAGGCGATTTGTATCAACGTTATGCTTCATCCGCACAGATAGACGTCTGGCCGCACCTCGCGAAAGGACCGTCGGCCTTTTGGGATACGAATGGCGAATTGCGTTACGAGATCGCGGCTCATGTCCAACGGCTCCGCGACTTTCGCGATCGCCAGGGCAAATTGAGCGTGCAGGCCAGGTCGCTCAGGGAAAAGCTGAAAAGCGAGTCAGGTCGCTAGCGCGCCGCCGCGTAAGCAATGCACTCAACCTCGACCAGGGCACCAAGTGCCAGCCCGTCCGCGCCGAACGCGCTGCGGGCAGGAAATTTGCCGTCCGGGAAATAGGTCACATAGACTTTGTTGAAAGCCGGCCAGTCGGCCATGTCGTCGAGCATCACGGTGCATTTGGCGACATCGCCCCAGCCGAGGCCGGCCGATTTCAGCGCCGCGCCGAGATTGTCCATCGCCAGCCTTGCCTGGGCCTCCATGCCGTCTCCCAGCTTTCCGTCGGGCGTGATGCCCAGCGCGCCTGACAAATAGACGGTGTCGCCTGCGCGGACGGCGCTGGAAAAGGGCAGTCGCTGGCCGTTCAGCATCGGCTCGCCGATGCGCTCGATGCCAGGGTTGCTCTCCGCTGCATTTGCCATTCCGGAAACTCCCAACAACGCGATGGCGAACAATTGCTTCATGGCCTCTCCCCGAGAGACCATCCTAGCCGCGCGGCGCGCATAAGGAAACGGCGGCCCCTCGCGGAGCCGCCGTTCCTTTCTTCAGGCCTTGGCCTATCGCTTAGCCGCGTTCCGGCTCCGGCGGAGGCGGCGGAGGCGGCGGCGGCGGAGGCGGCGGCGGGCAGGTGTCCGTCGCCAGGATCACCGAGCCGTCCGGGCAGGTCTGGGTGGCCGGCGGAGGCGGCGGCGGGGGCGGAGGAGGCGGCGGGGGCGGAGGCATGGCCTCTGCCGCCGATCCGCCGAAGCGCCATCCGAGCTTCGCACCGACACCCTGAACGTCGCCGACCAGGCCCCACACCGCGGCGATCGGACCGCCACGGCCATGCGAGCTGATTCCGGCTTCGAACTTGCCCCAGGTGCCGCGGCCCTCGGCCTCAAGCACGTCGGCTTCGCCGTCGCCGAGGATCACGAGGTCATTGTCGTCGCGGAACTCATGCAGCAGCTCCGCCGAGAGGAACGGACCCCATTTCGAGCCGCCTTCGACCCGGGCGCCAAGGCGTCCGCGCAGGCTCTTCGCCTTGTCGGCGTCGAAGGTGATGCCGGAGAACTGGAAGTCGTCGATCTTCGAGTTCACCCAGGCAAGGCCGCCGCCGAAGTCGACGCGGGTGTTGCCGATGCCGAAGCGGTAGCCGACTTCGCCCTCGACGCCGGTGCTCTTAACGTCGACATCCTCGAGTCCGACGAGCAGGCTGTCGCCGTGGGCATCGACCTGGTTCATGTCATGCTTCGCCAGCAAGCCGGCATAGAAGCCGAGGTCGCTGCCGAAGATGCCATAGAGGCCGATGTTCCAGCCCGAGGCCTTGAAGCCGGCCCCGCTGAAGTCACGCTCCAGCTCGGCCCGCTGCCAGCCGCCGGTAATACCGGCCACCATGCTACCGAAATTGTAATCGACACCGGCCTGGATGCCACGGCGGTCGGTTTCAACGCCTTCGTCGATGTTGAAGTCGGCGCCGAACAGGTCCTGATCCCGATCGTCACCATATTTGTCGCGGGCGAGATAAGCCTGAGCCCAGAATCCGATCCCGGTGATACCGCGATTGAGGTCGCTGCGCTTGGCGGCCGCATAGTTGGTGTAGATGTCGGCCGACTGATACCACAGGTCGGTCGCCATGTTGGGCAGCGCGATCGCGTCGAACGCAGTGGCATTCGGGCGGGCAATGATGAAGGCATCGTTGCCGCGCTGCTCGATATCGAAGTTGATCAGGCCGTTGGCAATATTGTTGCCGATGATGAACGTGCCGGCCGGAAGCGCCGCGCCGGTATCGACCACCTGGACGCCGTCGAAGTCGACGACGATGGTGCCGACCGGGGTGACGTTGATCCGGGTCGTGCCGCTCGCCGCGCCGGTGATCACCAGCAAGTCGGCGGCAGTCGCGGAGGCATCGACGTTCAACTGCGCATTGGCTCCACTTCCAACGTATGGCCCGACGATCGTCAGCACGTCCCCGGTAGCGCCATCCTGCATGGTCAGCGTGCCGGTGTTGGTGAAACCCGTTTGCCCGGTCACCCTCGCCAACGTGCCATTGCCCCGGATGGTGCCCGCGTTGGTGAACGCGATCGCCGGAAGGGTCAGCGTGAAGTTGTTGAGGTTGATCGTGCCGGCATTGGCCTGGGTGGTGCCCGTGCCGAAATTCTCAAGACCGGCGAACGACGTGGCGGCGAGAATGTTCAGAGTGCCGCTGTTGACGAAGCGGTCGGTTCCGGCTCCGAAATCCAGCACGCCCTGGGCATTCCAGGTGCCGGCGTTGGTCAACGTGTCGTTGCCGGCGCCCAGCGTTACCCGACCGTTGAGAGTACCGGCCGCAGCATTGGTGATCGCCGAATTGCCGCCGCCCGCATCGTTGATGGCGAGACCGGTCGAGGCCGCGCCGATGATGCCGCCGTTGGTCAGCGTCGTCGTCGCGGTGCCGTTGAGCAGGATAGCCTGGGTTCCGCCGGTAACGTTGCCGGCCGAGCCGATCGTGATCGAACGCGCGAGCGGCGTGGTGGCGGGAGCAACCGGATCAGCGGCGCTCGTCGTCGAGACCAGACCCGAACCGGCGGTACCTGTCGTCACGCCGTTGAGCGTAATCGCCTGCACGCCGGTTGACGTGACGACCACCGCATCTGTGGCCGCAGTCACGTTTCCGAGCGTAACGGTCGTTGCGCCCGCCCCGCCAACGACGCTGACGCCCGCGGCGCCGGTGGTGTTAACGGCCCCGGTGTAGTTGACAGTCGTAGTGCCGGTGCCGCCGTTGACGGCATTGATGCCGACGCCAGAGGCGAAAACAGCACCCGAACCAGTGATGCTGAAGGCTCCCGCCCCCGGCCCTTTCAAACCATATATGCCGTAGATGGAGGCACGGTCCGTGGCGCTGCCGATTGCACCGGTATTGGCTATGGTCAGCGAGCCAGTGCCTGCCGATTGAACGGCGATACCATAATCGAGCGCGTTGGCCGTCAAGCCAACGATGTTCGCGGCGTTGGTGACCTGAACCGTGCCCGCACTAGCGGCATTGGAAACGTCCGCGACGATGCCGGCAAAGTCGGCAGTGATCGTGCGTCCGGCCGTGGTGGTGATCTGGATATTGCCAGCGGTGCCCGCTTGCTGAACGTAAATTCCTACGCCGCTATCGGTCAAACCGCCTGCAGCCGAGGTTACGTTTCCACCGACTGTAGCGGTGAGATTGCCGGTGCCGACCGATTGAATGTTGAGGCCATTCCCTGCGGTGCCAAGGTTAATGACGTTGCCCGTGCCGGAATAATTGACGGCGGTCGCGCCGATCGCGGTGATATTGAGCGCATCGTTTCCGCCAGCCGTGGCGGTGTTGCCAGCGTTGATCTGGACCGTGCCGTTGTTGACGACGTTCAGCGCGTTGGTGCCGCCGACCGTGTTGGTGAAGGCGAGGCCGAAACCGTTGACCGTCGCGCCGGTCGAAACCGTTCCGGTGAAGGCCGCACCGGACGTATCCACCGGATAGTGGCGATCCACAGCTGGCGTTCCGCCCGCGTTCGTCGTATCGGTGGTCGTCGTCGAGGCGCAGGTCACGCTGCCCGCTGCAACGACGCAGTCCGCCTGGGCCGGCGTGGCCGTGACCATCGTCAGGCCGAGGCCCAGTGCAGCACTGCCCAGCAGGCGCGTGCGGTTCGTTCGCAGATTCATCCCTGATCTCCCTGTTCTACTCCGGCGCCGAGCACGACACCGTATATACCTACCCCGAGGGACGCGAATTCGGCGCTCCGGTCCCACATAGCGCGGTGTCTGCCAGCGCTGTTACAAATTGGCAACGGGTGAAAAGCCCTCGGCTCCCGAAATTCAAACTAGTTGCCAATTTGCATCGCTAGTCGAATATCTCGGTGGAGCCGACGCCCCAAATGTCGCCCTGGGCGATCCAGCCCTGGCGCTTGCCGATCTCGATCCGGCACCAGGAGCCGTCGCACTTCTCCAGCCGGCCGACGACGCCCTGCTCGGCGCGATAGCGGACCGGCGCATTCATGTCCGGCTTGGTGCGGATCTCGCGCGGTGCGCCCGGCTTCACAATCCCGGTGCGGCGGTCGCTCAGAAGCGTCACCAGCATCCAGCCCTGCTGCCCATCCGGGTCCTCGATCTTGCGCCAGTTGGGGTAGACCTGGATCACCCGGATCGGCAGGTCGCGGCGTTTGTAGAGCCAGATGCCGGGATAGTTACGGCCCGGCCCGGTGCGCATCATCGCCTCGCCGCTGGCGATCGAGGCCCAGTAGGGCGGCTTCTTGTCCTGCGCGCTTGCCCCCGTTGCGAGCGCCAGAAACGCGGCGACCGCCAACCCCCGCCTCAGCATCAGGCCCCCGTCAGGATGCGATCGACGAGCTGCTTCACAGTGGGAACGAACCCGTTCGAATAGAATGGGTCGCTCTTGAAGCGGAACGCGGCGTGACCGGCGAACATCAGGTTCTGCTCGACGTCGCCGCCATGAGCGATGTCCTGCAGCGTCTTCTGGATGCAGAAGCTGCGCGGGTCGGCCAGCCGTCCGGTCGAGTTCTTCTCATTGTCGGCCCAGGACGAAAAGGCGCATTGCGACAGGCAGCCCATGCAGTCGGCCTGGTCCTTGCGGATGATCTTCTCATCCTCCGGCGTGACGAACACCAGCGTATCGTCGGGCGTCTTCATCGCGTTGGTGAAGCCCGCGCCAAACCATTCGCGGGCGTGCTGCAGATCGCCCTTGGTCACCCAGTAATTCTTCTTGGTGCCGACGCCGACATCGAGCTCAAAATGGTGATCGCCAATCGGCTCTTTCGTGAAGGCGATCTGGCGCTCGCTGCGCGCTTCCAGCCAGCGCAGGAACGGGTTGCGCACAGCCGAGGAATAGAAGCCGGTCGGTGAGAAGCGGTGGAGCAGCACGTCCCCCTCCTCCAGCGTCATCAGCCGTGCCTTCCATGCCGGCGGGATCGGGCTTTCCTGGGTCAGCAGCGGGCGGGTGCCGAACTGGAAGGCGATCTGGCCGAGTTCGGGATTGTCGATCCAGTCGTTCCACTCGTCGAGCCGCCACACGCCGCCAGCCATGACGATCGGCACATTGTCGCTGATGCCGCCCTCGCGCATCGTTTCGCGCAATGCCTTGACGCGCGGATAGGGGTCTTGCGGCTTGCGCGGATCCTCCGCGTTGCTGAGCCCATTGTGGCCGCCGGCCAGCCAGGGATCCTCATAGACCACCGCCGCGAGCCATTCCGCCGCCTTCGAATAGGCCCGCTTCCACAGCGCACTGAAGGCGCGACCGGACGAGATGATCGGCAGATAGTTGACGCCATAGGAGGCGGCGATTTCCGACAGCTTGTAGGGCATGCCGGCGCCGCAGGTGACGCCGGTCACCATGCCCTTGGTGCGCTCCAGCACGCCGTGCAACACGCGTTGCGCGCCGCCCATCTCCCACAGCACGTTGATGTTGATCGCGCCCTTGCCGCCGGCCATTTCATAGGCGCGCTTGACCTGCGCTACCGCGCCGTCGATCGCATATTGGATCAGCTCTTCGTGCCGCTCGCGACGGGTCAGCGCCTTGTAAACCTGGGGGATGATCCGCCCTTCGGGATCGTAGCTGTCGGCATTGACCGCGGAGACGGTCCCGATGCCGCCGGCCGCCGCCCAGGCGCCCGAGCTCATGTGGTTGGTCGCCGAAACGCCCTTCCCGCCTTCGACCAGCGGCCAAACCTCGCGGCCGCCATAGAGGATGGGCTTCAAGCCTTTGAACAATTATCTCTCCACCGTTGCTTGCCGACCCTATAGGCGCGGGAAGGCTAAATGGCGCGTAAAAAATGCCTCACGCCGTCAGCACATAATCGAGGCCAATGTCGACCGCCGGCGCCGACTGGGTGATCCGCCCGACCGAGATATAATCGACACCGGTCTCGGCGATTCCGCGGATCGTCTCCAGGTTAACGCCGCCCGATGCCTCCAGCGGCACCCGGCCCGCTACCAACGCTACAGCCTCGCGCAGGGTTTCCGGTTTCATATTGTCGAGCAGCAGGCGGTCGGCGCCAGCGGCTAGCGCCGGCTCGATCTGGGAAATGCGATCGACCTCGACCTGGATCGGCAGGCCGCTGCCATAATCCTTGGCGGCACGCACCGCCTCGGCGACCCCGCCGGCGACGCCGACATGATTGTCCTTGATCAGCAGACCATCGTCGAGCCGCATGCGGTGGTTCTGCGCTCCGCCCATCCGCGCCGCATATTTCTCCAGCACGCGGAGGCTGGGGATGGTCTTGCGCGTGTCGAGCAGGGTCGCTCCTGTGCCCGCGATCTTATCGACATAACGGCGGGTCAGCGTGGCGATGCCCGACAGATGCTGCAGCGTGTTGAGCGCCGACCGCTCGGCGGTCAGCATCGCCCGCGCCTGGCCTTCCAGCCGCAGCAACACCGTGCCTGCGTCAACCTTGTCGCCGTCGCCGACCAGCTTATCGATCCGCACCTCGGCATCGAGCAGGCGGAAGAAGGCGATCGCGATGTCGATACCCGCAACGACGATCGGTTCCCGACAATTCATCTCGGCGGTGAAGCGGGCGTCTTCGCCGATCGTGGCGTTGGTTGTCACGTCGCCGCCGCTGCCCAGATCCTCGGCCAGCACGCGTTTCAGGAAATCGTTGAGGTCGAAGCCTGCTATGTCATTCATACCCCGCCCTAAGCGCGGGTTTGACGCGCGCGCAAGCCGGCTTACACGGACGGCATGGACCGTACCGAGGCGAACACCGGCATCCGAGAGGTGAGCGAGCATCTGCGCTTCGACGTCGCCGCGCTCGAGCGGTGGATGGCGGAACATGTCGATGGCTTCGCTGGTCCGCTGACCGTCAGCCAGTTCAAGGGCGGCCAGTCCAATCCCACCTACCGCCTCGACACGCCCTCCGGCCGTGCGTTTGTGCTGCGCCGCAAGCCGCCAGGCAAGCTGCTGCCCGGCGCCCACGCGGTGGACCGCGAGGCGCGGGTAATGAGCGCGCTCGGCGGGCAGGGTTTCCCTGTTCCGCGCATCCACGGGCTGTGCGAGGACGAGGGCGTCATCGGCACACCCTTCTTCGTCATGGACCTGGTCGACGGCCGGATCATCTGGGAAGCGAGCTTTCCCGGACTCACCCCTGCCGAACGCGCCGCTCACTTCGACGCGATGAACGCGGCCATCGCCCGGCTGCACAGCTTCGAGCCCAATGCGATCGGCCTCGGCGACTACGGCCGGGCAACCGGCTTCGTCGAACGCCAGGTGGCGCGTTGGTCGAAGCAGTATGAAACGGACATCGAGGCCGGGCGCTCGCCGGCGATGGACCGGCTGGTCGCCTGGCTGAAGGGCAATCTGCCGCCCGACAGCGGCGAGGGGCGCGTCGTCCATGGCGACTATCGCTGCGACAATATGATTTTCGCACCGAACGAGCCGCGCGTCGTGGCGGTGCTCGACTGGGAACTGTCGACGCTGGGCGACCCCGCAGCGGACTTCGTCTATCACCTGATGATGTACCGCATGCCCGCTGGCATGTTCACCGGGTTGAAGGGCCTCGACTTCGCCGAGCTCGGAATCCCGAGCGAGGAAGACTATGTCGCGGCCTATTGCGAGCGAACCGGGCGGAGCAGCCTACCCGACCTCGACTATCTGAGCGTGTTCGTGATCTTCCGCCTGGCCGCGATCTGCCACGGCATCCGCGGTCGGCTGGCGAGGGGAAGCGCGTCCTCCGCCCATGCCGAAGCCACCGCCGCGCTGACCGAGCCGCTGGCCGAGCTAGCGCTAGCCCAGATCAAGACGGCCCGCCTGTAGCACTCGCGCAGCAAGGCAAAAGATTTTATCGCAGGTTAACCGCGCGGAGCGATTCGCGGGGCTGACGGGGGCCAAGACCAATGGACAAGCCTGCCAAAGACGAGCCGAGCTGAGCGTGGACCAGCCGCGCCGTCGCTGGGCGCAAAGCGCCGACCCGCTGGCGGGTGACGAGCAGCCGACCATCAAGGGCGTGGTGCGGGATCTCAAGCGTGTGCCTGCCGCGCGGCTGATCGCAACCGCATTGTTCATCCTGTGGGCGATCCTGTTCGCCCGGTTCAGCTGGGAATCGCCGGTCGGCCTCCCGGTCATCGGCCGGACGATCCCAATATCGACTGATGCCGAGCGGGCGCTGTTCGACCTGCGCGAAGTCACCCGCGCCAAACGGCAAAAGGTGGCGCAAGACGAGCGCATCATCCTCATTCCCTATACGCAGGAAACCCTGCGCGCGACCGAGCAGCGATCGCCGCTCAACCGCGCCATCCTGTCGCGCGCGCTGGCCAACATCGACAAGATGGGCGCCCAGGCGGTCGGCATCGATATTTTGATCGACCAGCCGCAACCTGAGGACGCGCAGCTGATAGCGACGCTGAAGGGCATGCAGACGCCGACTTGGCTCGCCTATGCGACCCGCTCGACCGCGGGCTCGGAGGTCGAGCAGTGGCAGCAGGATTTCATGGACCGCTGGTTCGCACAGCTCGCCGGAAGCCGGGCTCGGCCGACCTCCGTGCGGTTCGAGCCGGATACCGACAACGTGCTGCGCCGCTGGCCGTCATTGCCCCCGAACTTGCCCACCTTCATGCCGATTGCAGTCACCGGCGCGCGGCCGGACTTTAACTACCACGGAAGCATCGATTTCCGCCTGCCGGAGAACAGCGAGCGACTGGTCTTCAGTTCACTGCCGATAGACGGGTTCGCCGATCCTGCTCTGGCTCCCATGCTTGCAAACCAGGTAAAGGGACGGGTCGTGTTGATTGGCGGGGACTTGCCCGACATCGATCAGTTCGAGGTTCCCGCGACCCGCATGCTCGCCAACTATCCGACGATGAGCGGCCTGGAGGCCCATGCGACAATGGCGGCGCAACTGCTCGACCTCCGCCTGCCGCGCCAGGCAGGGCCGGTCTCGCTGTGGATTTTGGCGATCCTGGTGGTGTTATGCGGCGCCTTTACCGCAATGCTCGACGTCCGTCCCTGGGTGGTGGCGCTGATCATCGTCGGCCAGCTCGCCTTTTTTGGCTTCGCGCCCTTCTATTTCGAATGGACGGGCATCGACACTTACGGGCTGCCCGCCTTCGGCTGGCTCGGCGGCTGGGCGCTCGCCTATGCCGCGACCGGGGCCGCGGTGCGCGCGGTCGGATCGGAGCAGCGCCGCTATGCCCAGTCGGCGCTCGGCAAATATCTGCCGCGCGACATCGCCGCGCAGATCCTGCGCGACCCGGCCAAGCTGTCGCTGACCGGCGAGAAGCGCGAGCTGTTCACTCTGTTCACCGACATCGAGGGCTTCACTCAACTCAGCCACAAGATCCCGCCGGATCGGACCGCGGCGCTGCTCAACGCCTATCTCGACGGGATGTGCGACATCGTCCTCGACCATGGCGGGACGATCGACAAGTTCGTCGGCGACGCAGTGGTTGCCTTCTGGGGGGCGCCGATCGCCCGTGAGAATGACGCAGACAATGCCGCCAATGCCCAACTGGCGATGATCCGCTTTACCCAGGAGTTTTCCGTCCGCCACAGCGAAGCCGGCGCCGAAATCGGCCGCACTCGGGTCGGCCTTCATTATGGCGAGGCGGTGGTTGGCAATTTCGGCGGCGAGGGCCGGCTCAGCTACACCGCGCTGGGCGATGCGATGAACTGCGCCGCCCGGCTCGAAGGCGCCAACAAATATCTAAAGACCGTAGCGCTGATCAGCGAGGAAGCGCGGAGTCGCACGACGCTCGATGTCTTCCGGCCGATGGGGCGGATCGTGCTCTCGGGCCGAGCCACGCCGATCGTGGTGTGGGAGCCCGCGCCCGACTTCGATCCGGCATTACGGACAGAGCTGACCCGCTTGTGGCTCGCGTTCGACGGCGGAGATCGTTCCGCCCTCGACGCAATCGAGCAAATTTGCTTAACCCAGCGCAAGGATGCAGCGCTCGCCGCCTTCGCCTGCCGGCTTCGGGAGGCGGGTCCGGGGGGCGCGGTCCAGCTCAAGGAGAAATGACATGGTCCGCCGGTTGCTCCTCGCGGCAAGTGCCGCCCTCCTCGCCTCGACCGCCTCGGCGGCGGTTCTGGTGGTTCGCTCGTCCGGTCCGTCGGCATCGGCTTATCCGGCCGGCAGAGCCCTGCCCGACACCCATATGCTGAAACTCAAGGCCAGCGACACGATCGTGCTACTGGATTCGCGGGGGACGCGGACGCTGAACGGACCTGGCAATTTCAGCGTCTCCGCCAGCGCCGCTCCGGCTGCGACCGGGCGCGTTGCCGGCTCCAGCGCGCGCCGCGTGCGGCTGGGGGCGGTTCGCGGGCCTGGCGCGCGCAGCGTATGGCAAGCCGACCTCGGCCGGTCCGGCAATGTGTGCATCGCCAATCCGGGCGAGCTGACCCTCTATCGTCCGGAAGCGGCCGGCCCTGCGGACGTCACCCTGACCGACTCCGAAGGCAAGACGGCCAAGGTCCATTTCGAGGCCAACCAATGGGAAGCGTCCTGGCCGGCGGAACTTCAGGTCAAGTCCGGCAAGCGGGTCAATGTCGTGGGCCTGCCCCAACCCGCCACGCTGACGCTGCGCCAACTGTCGCCGGTTCCATCAGGCCTCGAGGGAATGGCGCAGAGCCTGATCCGCGCCGACTGCCAAGCGCAGCTCGACGTGCTGATCGACACGTTCAGCGCCCGCTCCGGAGGATGATGCGCAGATGACCGTCGGGCTTGGCCTGTTCATTGGTATTTTCGCCGCCATCCTGATCGCGCTGGTCGCGCGGCGGCGGCTGACCAGTCACGTCATGCTCGGCATCGCCGGCGCGCTCGGCCTGCTCTACGGCATGACCGCGCACGGCATGCTGGGGGTTATCCTGCCGTTCCTGATCCTGATCGTGGCGGGCGTTCAGGCGGTCAGCGTGATCAGCGCCAACCGATCGGCCCGGTTCACCGCCGAGGAGCAGGCGATGTTCGAGGGGCCGCTCAAGGGCCTCGGCCGGGCCCAGGCGCGGCGGCTGATCGATCAGGGCGTGTGGATCGAGGGCCGCAAGGGCGATGTGCTGATCCGCGAAGGTGAACCGGCCGCGCAGCTGTTCTTCATCGCTTCAGGAAGCGGCGAGGTTCATTCGCAGGGCCGTCTGGTTGGCCGCGTGAGTGCGGGCCAGCTGGCCGGCGAAGCGACCGTGCTGGGCGAGGCGGCGGCGATAGCCACGGTGACGCTGACCGAGCCGTCACGCTTTTGGTGCGCGCAGGGCAAGTCGCTTAACGCCTATCTTGCCGCCAACCCCGATGCGCGCCACGCGCTGGAGCATAGCTTCAACGTCAGCCTGCGGCAGAAGCTGGACGCGATGAATCGTGCCGCAGCTCCTGCCGGTCCCAATGCCTAGTTGGTCGGAAAGCCCCGGCGCTTGAGCAAAGCTTCGACGTCCGGGTCGCGGCCGCGGAACTGGCGGTAGGCCTCGGCCCGGTCCGTCTCGTTGCCGGTCGACAATAGGTAGGTCCGGAACGCGTCGGCGGTCTTGCGATCGTAAGGATTGCCGGTCGCCGCGAACGCCTCCCAGGTGTCGGCGTCCATCGTCTCAGACCAGAGATAGCTATAATAGCCGGCCGAGTAGCTGTCGGACGAGAAGAGGTGGCCGAACTGCGGCAACCGGTGCCGCATCACCATCTCCTTCGGCATGCCGAGCTTGGCCAGTGCCTCGCGTTCGAACTTGTCCGGATCGACCACGCCATCGGGCTGCGTATGCAGCATCATGTCGACCAGCGCGGACGACAGATATTCGACCGTGGAGAAGCCCTGGTTGAAGCTGTCGGACGCCTCGATCTTCTTGACCAGCGCCTCGGGCATCGCCGCACCGGTTTGATAATGGCGAGCGAACTTGTCGAGCACCGGCCGGGTCATCAGCCAATTCTCATTCACCTGGCTCGGATATTCGACGAAGTCGCGCGGGCTTCCGCCTAGCGAGGGGTAGTTCACGTCCGCGAGATAATAGTGAATCGCGTGGCCGAACTCGTGCCACAGCGTCGAGGCGTCATCGAGGCTGATCAGCACCGGCTGACCGGGTGAAGGCTTGGTGAAATTATTGTTGTTGGACCCGATAACGATGTTGTCGCCTAGCAGGCGTGCGCGGCTGCGATAGGTCGTCGCCCAGGCGCCCGAGCGCTTGCCCTTGCGGGCATAAGTATCGAGGTAGAACAGGCCGGTGACCTCGCCGGTCTTGGCGTTGCTGACCTCGAAGGTGCGGATGTCGGGATGGAACACCGGCACCTTGCCGGTATTTTCGGTGAACTTCAGGTCGTAGAGTTGCTCGGCCGACCAGAACATGCCCTTCACGAGATTGTTGAGCTCGAAATAGGGTTTAATCTCATCCTGGCTGAGGTCGTACTTCGCCTTCCTCACCTTCTCCTGGTAGAAGCGATAGTCCCACGGCTCGATGGCGGCGACGCCATCCTTGGCCGCGAACGGCTTCATGTCGGCCACCTCCTGATGGACGCGGGCGACCGCCGGCTTCCATACCCGCATCATCAAGTCCATCGCCTTGGCCGGCGACTTGGCCATCGTGTCCTGCATCCGCCAATCGGCATGGGTCTCGAAGCCGAGCAAGTGGGCACGGTCAGCGCGAAGCTTCACAATCCTGGCGATCAGCGCATTGGTGTCGTTGGTGCCGCCATTGTCGCCGCGCTGGACGAACGCCCGCCACACCTTCTCGCGGAAGGCGCGATTGGTGCCGAAGCTCAGCACTGGCTCGACCGCCGAGCGGGTGTTGGCGATGGCATAGCTGCCGGCAGGAAGGTTCGCCGCCTTGGCGGCAGCGGCCGCCGCGTCTTTCACGTCGGCGGGAACACCGGCCAGGTCGGCTTCGGTGGCTTGAGTGTAAGTCGATTCATCAGCTAGCAGCTTGGCGTTGAAGTCGGAGAAAGCGGCCGCCAGTTGCTGGTTGTAATCCGACAGCTGGGCCTTCTGCGCCTC
Source organism: Sphingomicrobium sp. (assembly GCA_036402035.1). GTDB lineage: Bacteria > Pseudomonadota > Alphaproteobacteria > Sphingomonadales > Sphingomonadaceae > Sphingomicrobium. Next base: position 1,386 of record DASWTR010000350.1, on the reverse strand, counting down.
GTTGAGCTTGGCGCCGCGGCGGACGAAGCTCTCATAGGTGCGGGTCAAAAGCCGCATCTGCTTGGCGTCGAGGCCGACATGCTCGCGATGCTCGTAGAGCTTGGAAATGCGGTCGAACAGCTTGGGGTTGAGGGTTATCTTATCATAGGCAGCCGACAGCTTGGGCGACCACTCCTTGTTGAGCGCCTGCACCTCCGGCGTCGCCAAATTGCTGGTGTGGACCCCGAAAATCGACTGGACATAGTCGAGCCGCTCCCCCGCCTTCTCCATCGGCACGATGGTGTTCTCGAACGTCGGATAGGCCGGATCGTTCGCGACGGCGTCGATCTCGCGCAGCATCTCGTCGATCGCGAACTGGAACGCCGGTGAAAATTGCTCCAGCTTGACCTGGTCCCACGGCGGCACGCCGTCATAGGGACCGGTCCATTTCTTGAGCAGCAGGTTATCGGGCACTACGGCAGTGGTCGCGGCGGCACCAGCGCTGGCCTGTTCCGCGGCGGCCACCGGGGTGGCGGCGGCAACGGCAATTGCGGCCGCGCCGCCAAGCAAAATCATCTTCAACTTCAGACCCCTCCCAAACGGAAAATTGCGTGAGCCCCTAGCTGCTTAGCGCTGAACCCAGCGCAACCAATTCGACAAGCGGCGGTCAGGGTCGATGAAATGAGTCAGGCGAGGATGTCGCCCGCCAGTAGCAACAGCAGCTTGGTATCGATTGCCGCGCCCTCCGCCCGCTTGCGTTCGACAAAGGCGGGAATTTCCTCGCGCGGCACGAGATGCACCTCGATCTCCTCATGCTCGGTCCCGCCCCCGTCGCCGGTCTTGCTGAGCCCATGCGCGCGGACCAGCGTGAAGCTCTCCGATACCATCCCTGGCGAGCTGAAATATTCGCCGATCACCTCGATATGGTCGGCAGTGAAGCCAGTCTCTTCCTCCAGCTCCTTGACCGCCGTTTCCTCGACTCCCTTGTCGTCCTCGTCGCCGACCAGCCCAGCAGGAAGCTCGATGCATTTGCGGTTACCGAGCGGGACCCGCGGCTGCTCGACCAGCACGACCTTGCCGTCAAATTCTGCGAAGATCACGACCGCATGGACCCCGCCGCAGCGTTCGACAAATTCCCACCGGCCGTCGCGGACGATGCGGATATATTTGCCCTGCCATTCGACGTTGCGGCTCATAGCTCGATCAACTTGTCGGGGATCTCATTGGTGTCAGCGCTCGACTTTGGAAAATGCTCCGCCAGAACCGTGCCGATGATGCCGACCGCGGCGATGATCCCGTCGGCCGGGCGGCCCTGCTTCACTTCGGTGAGCAGCGCGGTCATCGCTTCCCCCCAGGTCTCGGGCGGGGTCACCTGGGTAATCGCCTCGTCGCCGACGATCTCGGCGC
>DASWTR010000349.1:0-3921 GCA_036402035.1 Sphingomicrobium sp. | reverse complement strand
TGCTCGACGCGCTGAGCGGAACACTGGAGGGCGGCCGGCCGCTGGTATCGGTCACGGTCGGCGCCGTCGCGCCGGAGAGCGAGGTGGCCGATATCCTGCGCCAGGCAGAAGCGTCGGCGGATGGCATCTCGATCGGCAGCTATCCCTTCTTCAAGGAAGGTCGGGTCGGGTCCAACTTCGTTGTCCGCTCGGAGGACAGCGACCGGGCGAAAGCAGTCGCTGATCAACTGGCCGGCAAGCTGTCCGATATTGGCTATGAGCCCGTCGCTGGTGGCATTTGAGGGCCGTTGACGCTCATCGGGCTGCAACCTAGATGATCGCATGCCCTGAGCGGGTATGATGTAATGGTAGCCTGTCAGCTTCCCAAGCTGAACGCACGGGTTCGATTCCCGTTACCCGCTCCACATAAATCATGCTGGGGGCATGATTTATGTGGAGCGCGCTGAGTGTAAGCGAAGCGGCGACGCGCCGATTAACCTAAATTAGAACATATTGTCGGGAGCGCAGGCGGTTGTTGCTCGTTTCTTGCGGCATGACCGACACTCTCGAACGCACCGAAAACCAGGTTGAAACGGCGCCAAAAGTCGATGCGCCCAAGCTGGAGACCCTCGACCTCAAGGGCAAGCGCATTGCCCTTACCGGCGGCACGACCGGCATCGGCCGCGCCATCGCCCATCTATTGGCCGGGCAGGGGGCGCGACTGTTCATCATCGGCCGCGACAGCGACGCTCTCGACACCGCCATCCGCGAAGGGCCGGGTGACATCAAAGGGATGGCCGCCGATCTTGCCACCAATGGCGGAGTCGGCACTTTCTTCCGCTGCGCCAGCGAGGAATTGGGCGGTCTCGACGTCGCTATCCTCAACGCGGCGGTATCGGCTGAGGGCCTCACCAATATGTCGATAGAGGACATCCGATACGCAGTCGACGTGAATTTCACGGCGGTGGTGGTCGGCGCTCGCGCCGCCGCCGAGCGCATGGCCACCGGCGATATCGTCATCATCGGGTCGACCTCTGCCCACGACCTGTCGCCGGATTCGACCGTTTACGCCGGCGCGAAGGCTGGCCTTGCCGGATTCGCCGAAGCGCTTCGCCGCGAGCTTGGTCCGAAGGGCATTCGCGTAACTTTGATCGAGCCTGGTAAAACTGCGAGCGACCTGCACTTCCCCGACCTTTGTCCGCCGGAACAGCGGCAGATGGTCAGCGAGGAGAAGATGCTCAAGGCCGAGGATGTCGCCGCTGCAGTCCATTTCGCGCTCAGCCAACCGAGGCGTGCGGTCGTTCAGTCGATCAGCGTCGTCCCGATCAACAGCGAAGGATGATCGTCTTGGCGAGGTCGGCAGCAGCGGAGGTCGAAACCCACTTCACCACCGATGCGGCGCGCCTTCAGCGTGATCTGATGGGCAAGCCGCGGCCAATCGCGAGTTGGGAGATCGGCGGCGAGCAGGTCGAGCTGATTCGCGGCTCCGATTCCTTGTGGCTCATTTTCAGCCAGGGCGAGAATCCGTTCCTCGTCCTCCGCGCAGCCTATTTCGGCGATGGCGGTTTCAAGCTCGACAGGGGCAAAGCCGCCAACGACGGCGAGCTGACGGGCAGCAGCTTGCTCGGTGACTACCGCTTGTCGATCTCAGCCGAATTCAAGGGCCTGCCGACCCTTCGCCTGCGCTGCTGGCTGAAGCCGCGCCAGCCTCTGCTCAACACAAACTGGCCGCGCGACTTGTTCCCGATCGGCCGCGACCGTGACCCGACCAATGCCAAGGGTAAGGTCGAGGCTGCGCAGCGCGGAATGAACAGCGGACTGGTTTTTATCCGCCTCGACGAACCGAAGCGAGACATCCTCTACTGGCAGGACTTCACGTCGCTCGCCCGTTACTTCGAAGACAGCGGAACCAAGCCGGACGGCGCGGTCGGCGGGCACTGGCCCGAGCTGGGCTTCCAGTTGCCCGAGGTGGAAAAGAAGGCGCAGGCGCCGGCCAGGCCGCTTTGCGCGGGCGTGGAATATCAAGTCGCCGATACGATTCTGGTGATCGGCGAACAGGAGCAAGACGGGGAACAGGCGATGGGTCAGTCGTTCATCCGACTGCTCGCCCACGCTTACGATGAGATTGAGCGCCCGGAACCGGAATGGCGCGACTGGCCCCGGCTGGCAGAGCAGACCCTGCGCGACCTTGAGCAGGCACCCACCGCGAGCATTGAACATTATGGCTTCCGTTACGCACGGCCTTACAACGACGCGGAATATCCCGACGTGATGTGCCAATGCACGCTCAGCTCGTCGGTCGCCGAATATGGCCGATGGAAAGGCCGGCCGGAGCAGTTCGAACAGGTCGCCACCGCGGGCCTGCGCAAATTCTACGATCGCAAGCTGAGAACTCTTCGCCGCTACCTCCCCAATGTCGGCGATGACAAGGACAAGGACGCGGTCGACAGCTGGTACCTCTATCACCCGCTGATTAACCTGGGACGGATGGCCAAGCTCGGTCATCGCCGCGCCCGTCGGCTGCTGCTCGACTCGATCGAATACGGCATCAAGGTCGCACATCACTTCAAATATGTCTGGCCGATCCAGTTCAAGGTCGACAGCTTCGCGATCATCACCAAGGATCGCGGCGACGGATCGGGTCAGACCGATGTCGGCGGGCTCTACGCCTATCTAATGCTGCAGGCGTTCGAGGTGACCAATGACAAAAGGTTCATCGACGAGGCACGCTCGGCGATCGACGCTGCCAAAGGCATGCGGTTCGAGCTCAATTATCAGGCCAATCTGACCGCTTGGGGGGCCGCTGCCTGCCTTCGCCTGTGGCGCATTACCGGCGAGCGGACCCATCTGCGGCAGAGCTATGTCTATTTGGCGAGCTTCTTCCACAATTGCGCGAGGTGGGAGTCAGAGATCGGCTGCGCCAAGGAGTATCGCAATTTCCTCGGCGTGACCGCGCTTCACGACGCGCCCTACATGGCGATGTTCGAATGCATGGACAGCTTTGCGGCGTTCGAGGAATTCCTGCGCGACACCGGTCCCGACGTCGATCAGGCCGCGATCCAGCTGGTCACGCAATATTGCCGTTATGCGTTGGACCGGGCGTGGTTCTATTATCCGCAAAACCTGCCGCCAAAAGTTCTAGCGAAGAAGGACATCCGTAACGGTTATATCGACCGCAAGCTCGCCTTTCCGGTCGAGGATCTTTACATCGACGGTCAGCCGGCCGGGCAGGTCGGGCAGGAAATCTATGGCGCTGGGGCGGCCTTCATCTTCGCCAGCCGGGCCTTCCACCGACCCACGGATGTTCCATTCACCTTGTTCTGCGATCATTTTCTGATGTCGCTGGAGCGGCGTTCGGAGCGGTCGATCGAACTCGCTCCAATCGGCGTTGAGCGGTACCCCGCGCGAGTGCGGCTGGTGAAGCTTCCCCGGCGCCCCCTTCCCAACGTTGATCTGGTTGGTGCCGGCGGCCCGATTAACGCCGACCGATCCGACACGGGTGACTGGCTGGAATTCGAGGTTTCGGCGGTCGGGCCGACCATCATCCAGTGGGAGCCATAGTCACAACGGCCAATCCGCGCGCTTTACGTAAGGATATCCTCAAGGGAGGAGAGTATGGTCTTCAAGAAATACGGTTATGCCTGGCTGACCGCCGGCTTCTTCCTAGTATCGCTGTTACTGCATTGGTACTTCGGATGGAAATCGTTCGTCGACGAAGCTGCGGCTCATGGCCAGTCGCCCGACCAGGCCGAATATCTCAGCGAAATGATGCGCGATACGTTCGAGAATTGGCAGTCGGAATTCCTCCAGCTGCTGTGGCAGGTCGTCGGCCTGGCCTACTTCCTCTACCTCGGCTCGCCCAGCTCGAAGGAGAATGACGATCGGGTCGAGGCCAAGATCGACGCGCTGCTGATCATGCAGGGCAAGAAGGGCATGGAGATC
>DASWTR010000348.1:0-3711 GCA_036402035.1 Sphingomicrobium sp. | reverse complement strand
TCAGCTAATTCTAATAAAAGTGTATTCGGTCAACCAACAAATGGCCCTTTAAGTGAAGTAATTCATTTAACGAAACAAACTATATGCAGGGAGTTCAAGAATTATTATATTAATTCACTATTACAAAATACTAAGAATGTAAGTAATATTATATATTCCTTTCTAGTAACAAATTTTGTAGTATTGAATAATCCGCAGATAACCAAAACACGAAGTGAAAACTTCAAATCTGAAATAAACTTTTTTCGGGTTATGCATGTGAGTAGAAATTTCAGAGGCCATACGTTTGTGTCAACTTGTTTATTATTAATCATACGCAGTCATGTCTTATATACGGCCCGCCGCACCTTATCCTTGTTTACAAGGATAAGGGCGGTAGATAATATGGTGACTAACATTAATAGTGTTACGTCATCCCTTTTCTACCCCTTACGGGCTCAGGGGGAGGACACAATTAATACTAGCACAAGTAATAGTAATAATCGTCCTAATGCTACAGACGGTGATTCTGCTAATAAGAAGTTTAACGAATGATTAGCAGGACTAATTGACGGAGATGGTTGTTTTCAACTATCAAAGAAAGGATATGCTAGTCTAGAAATAGTTATGGAACTAAGAGATAAACATTGTCTATATCAAGTTAAAGATAAATTTGGTGGTTCAGTAAAACTACGTGCAGGTGACAATCATTTAAGATATAGATTACACCATAAAGCAGGTTTATTAAATCTGATTAACGCCGTTAACGGCTTGATTCGTAATCCTGTTAGAATACTTCAGTTAGGTAAAATATGCGATAAATACGGTATAAACTTAATCGAATCTCAACCTTTAACTTACAATAGTGGTTGATTTGCAGGATTTTTCGACTCTGAAGGAAGTATCTATATGAACGATATATCTGGTCAATTATTTCTAACTGTATCCCAAAAAAATAGATTTTTATTGGATGCTTTAGTTGAGTTATATGGGGGTAATATTTATCCTATGGTTAAACAAGGCGCATTTAAATGAATCTGTTATAGAAAAAATGATATTTTATCCTTAGTTAATAATTATTTTAAAGTTAATCCTTCTAGATCTGAAAAGCGAGTAAGATTAAATATGGTCAATAAATTTTATGAGCTTAGAGGACAACATGCACATAGTGCTACACCTACTTCAGTATTAGGTAAAGTTTGAAAAAATTTTACTATTAAATGAAATCAGGTAGTAATTAAATAGAGCTTGTGACTGGCCTACCTAACATCAAAAGTTATTTTGATAACAAAAAAAATAACTTTTACAAAGTTATTTTAATGTAAGGTAGGGGACCTATTTAGAAATAGGTACCTAATTTGGTTAGTAATAGATGTTATATTTCATATAAATTGGTTGAGTTGACAAAGAGATGGTCCATTATCATTAAATTGATGAGTATTTGGGAATGGTTAAAAATAAGCTCACGTTAACTAATAATTACGTGAGACTCCATTGTTTGCTGGGAACTTCTAAGACCTTAAATACTAATGATTCGCAGATTAAATGTAACAAAGTTAAGGATATTACAATGAACTATCAGCAGGAAACCAAGAATAGTCGTCCGGAAGGATGATTAAGTATAATGCATCTATGAAGATGTATGAATTTATTTGGAATCCTTAGAGACTATGCGTGGAGGGTCATTCAATATTTAAAATTATTTTTAGGGTTTTTATATTTATTTGAAGGATTTAGATATAGTCCAGCTTTTTGTCGAAACTTATTTAATAATAAGTTAATATATGTAAGATTAAATAAATTAACATTTAAAAAAGATTTATCTCTAAACCATAATAATCGTTATTCTACAAATGGAGATAAACTTGATCCTATGTGGGTAACAGGGGCCCTTGGTAGACGCTGAGGGTTGTTTTTCAATTATAATAGAAATATCTGAGCCTTTAAAATGAAAAGTAAGAACTTCATTCGAAATAAACCTTCATGAAAAAGATGCAGATATTTTATACAAAATTAAGTCTTTTTTTGGTGATATAATAGACCAGATAGAAAAAAATCTGTGTATTTTATGGCATAAAATATGGGGTAGGGGGAGCCAGATTGATGTTAAATATAATAATTAATATAATAATAATAATAATAATAATAATAATGATAATAATAATAATATAATTATAGAATAATAGTAATGAGAAATACGAAAATGCTTAAATTAAGTTTAATTTTTTTATCATTGGCCAATGCCGTCACTAAAAAGACGAGAAAATTTAATCCGTCATATAGATATGAGGGATGGGTAACCATTATAAAGCTATATTCTTCTATATTAGGGTCTAATAGTATAATCTTTAGATTTGTAGGGAGCGGAATAAGTATTTATGGTGGATTATTCCTTTCACAATTATTATTACCATTAATTATTAGTTTTCTTAAACTATTTTCTAAAATAGGATTTAGTAATCTACACATCGTGGGGACTAACTCTTTTAAACATTGCCGGGTTATCCGGAATTGTACTAGCCAGGGTCTACTTAATATATATAATACTAAAGTATTTGTTTTAAGTAAAAACTTATTTAATAAGTTAAAGGCCTATCTACCGCTAGTTACTGATTTAGTAATAATATTAATAGAAGAAATAATGTTATTACTTAACTGCAAGCCCTATCACGCTTCAGTTGTGTGATGTGGGGCTTCTAAAAAGAAGGAAGTATTAATACTTAATTTAAATTCTAATAGCAAGTCTGCGCCAGGTTTTTTCTTGTCTAAAGCGAGGGTATCTGGTAAAGATAATTTGAATTGTAAAGAAAGTGAAGTAGATGACGCTAATTTATCATCAAAGGAAACAGAGCTCAAGGTTAAACTTAATTCTTGATTCGTAACAGGATTTTGTGATGCTGAAAGTTCTTTTATGCTCCTTGTTCGCCCATCTAATACCCATAAAACAGGATGATCAGTAGAGTTAATATTTTCAATTGTTTTACATAAAAAGGATCGACCCTTATTGGTAAGAATTCAAAATTTGTGAGGTATAGTTGGTAATATTACAGATCATGATAAATTTTCTATTCAATATCGAATTTCATCTATTAAAGATTTAGCTGTTATAATAAATCATTTTGATAATTTTCCTTTAATTACTCAGAAATTTGTTGATTATCAATTATTTAAACAAGCATTTGGTTTAATTTCTAGTAAAGAACATTTAACACTCGAGGGGTTACGTAAAATTGTGGGGCTTAAAGCATCTATAAATTTAGGTTTATCTGATAGCCTTAAAGTTGCTTTTCCTGATATTAAATCTATTGAGGTATGCCCCCCTTTAATCGTAAATCAAGAAATAAAAGATTTTAACTGACTAGCCGGATTTGTAAGTGGTGAAGGCTGTTTTTTTATTAATACTTACAAATCAAACATTAAAACAGGGCTTGCTGTTAAATTAATATTTAAAGTTACTCAACATTCTCGTGATAGAATACTTTTAGAGAATTTTTGTGTTTACTTTGGTTGTGGTAAATATTATAAAGAATCTAATCGAGAAAGAGGTGAATTCAGAGTTGATAAATTTGCAGATATAAAAGATAAAATAATTCCATTCTTTAAAAAATATCCTATCGAAGGTATTAAAGCATTAGATTTTATTGATTTTTGTGAAGCTGCTGAGTTAATGAAAAACAAGGAACATTTAACTCCAGAAGGATTAGAAAAAATTTTAAATATTAAAAATAGAAT
>DASWTR010000347.1:0-3428 GCA_036402035.1 Sphingomicrobium sp. | reverse complement strand
TGGCGGCGGCGGAGCCGGGAAGCCGCTGGCTTTATGTCACCATCGAGACCTGCTCGATCGCCATCCGGCTCGACAGCGACGATCCCGCCGCGATCGTCGCTACTGCCATCTTCGGCGACGGCGCGGCCGCGGCCATCATCGGAACGGGCGAGAAGGGCATCGCCACCATCAGCGGGGCGGGCGAGAAGATGTGGCCCGATACGCTGAACATCATGGGTTGGCGGGTCGAGGACCCTGGGCTTGCAGTGGTGTTCGACCGGGCCATCCCGCCGTTCGTCGAGGCCGAGCTGGCGGGCGCTGTTGACGAGATGCTGGCGGCCCTTGACCTGAGCCGCGAAGACATCGGCCGCTTCTGCTGCCATCCCGGCGGGGTCAAAGTGATCGACGCGATCGAAAGCGCGCTGGAACTATCGGTCGGAACGCTCGATCTGGAGCGCGACGTGCTGAACGACTGCGGCAATATGAGCGCCCCGACCGTACTGTTCGTGCTCGACCGGCTGATCAAGCGCGGCCTTCCCGAGCGGACCATGCTCACCGCCTTCGGCCCCGGTTTCACTTGCGCCGGGATGCTGTTGGAGCGGGCATGATGTGGCAGGGGGTCGCCGTCCTGACGTTCGTCACGCTCCAGCGGCTGTTCGAGCTGTGGCTGTCGCAGCGCAACACCAAGCGGCTGCTGGCGCGTGGCGCTTATGAGGCAGCGCCCGGGCATTACCCATTCGTCGTTCTGCTCCACGCCACCTGGCTTGCGACGCTCTGGTTTCTCGGACCCGGGCCGCCGGTCGAAATCGTTCCGCTAATCCTGTTCGCCCTGCTCCAGCTCGCGCGGATTTGGGTCATCGCCACGCTGGGCGAACGATGGACCACCCGCATCATCATTCTTCCCGGCGAGCCGCTGGTGAAGTCAGGCCCCTATCGCTGGGTCGACCATCCCAACTATCTGATCGTGATCGGCGAGTTCGCGGTGCTTCCTTTGGTGTTCGGGCTGCCGATGGTGGCGATCCTGTTCAGCGTGCTGAATGGCTTGCTGCTGTGGGTCCGCATCCGCGACGAAAACCGGGCGCTCGGCCGCTGATTCTATCCGCTTGCGAGTCAACCGGCCCGCGCCTATATGGCGACCACTCTCCTCGACATCGTAAAGGCGTTGAGGCTGAGCCCGGGAGGGGCTCGGCGCCGAGAGGGTTTGGAATTTTCGCTTGAGGTGCGTTTGACCGATACCGCCGCCATCGCTCGACTGATCGAGCCCGCCGTCAAGGAGCTGGGCTTCGATCTCGTGCGCGTGGCGATGATCGGCGGCACCTCGGACCCGACGCTGCAGGTGATGGCCGAGCGGCCCGACACACGGCAGCTTACGATCGACGATTGCGCCGATATTTCGCGCAAGCTCAGCGAGCTGCTCGACGGCGAGGAAGCCGCCGGCCGCGACCCGATCGAGGGCGGCTATCGCCTCGAAGTCTCCTCGCCCGGCATCGACCGTCCACTGACCCGCGCCAGCGATTACGCCGACTGGGCCGGACATGAAGCCCGACTGAAGCTGGCCGAGACGCTGCAGGGCGCCAAGCAGCTTTCGGGCATCATCGAAGGCATCGACAATAATATCGTGACCGTCGCAACACCCAAGGGCGTACGCGAAGTCCCGTTCGAATCCATCGCTTCGGCCAAGCTGCTCTTGACCGACAAGCTCATCAACGCCACCGCGCCGCTCAGCACCGAGGGCGCCGATTTGATCAAGACGGAAGGTTGAACACCATGGCCACCGCCGCCCCTTCGCCCGCTGCCGCGACCGCCAACAAGGCCGAGCTGCTCGCCATTGCCGACGCCGTCGCGCGCGAAAAGCTGATCGACAAGGGCATCGTCATCGAGGCGATGGAGGACGCCATCCAGCGCGCCGCCCGCGCCCGCTACGGCGCCGAGAACGACATCCGCGCCAAGCTTGACCCGAACACGGGCGACCTGCGCCTGTGGCGCGTGCTCGAGGTGGTCGAGGAGGTTGACGATTATTTCAAGCAGGTCGACCTGAAGGGCGCCCAGAAGCTCAAGGCCGATGCCGCGGTCGGCGACTTCATCGTCGACCCGCTGCCGCCGATCGAGTTCGGGCGCATCGCCGCCCAGGCCGCCAAGCAGGTTATCTTTCAGAAGGTCCGGGACGCCGAGCGTGAGCGCCATTATGAGGAATTCAAGGATCGGGTGGGCGAGGTCATTACCGGCGTCGTCAAGCGGGTCGAGTTCGGCCACATTGTCGTCGATCTCGGCCGCGCCGAGGGTGTCATCCGCCGCGATCAGCAGATTCCGCGTGAGATGGTCCGGGTTGGCGATCGCATCCGCTCGCTGATCCTGCGCGTCGCCCGTGAGACGCGCGGACCGCAGATCTTCCTCAGTCGCGCGCATCCCGACTTCATGAAGAAGCTGTTCGCGCAGGAAGTGCCGGAGATCTATGACGGCATCATCGAGATCAAGGCCGCCGCCCGCGATCCGGGCAGCCGCGCCAAGATCGGCGTGATCAGCTACGACAGCTCGATCGACCCGGTCGGCGCCTGCGTCGGCATGAAGGGCAGTCGCGTCCAGGCGGTGGTCCAGGAGCTGCAGGGCGAGAAAATCGACATCATCCCGTGGAGCGAGGACACCGCAACCTTCGTCGTCAACGCGCTCCAGCCGGCGACCGTAAGCCGCGTCGTGATCGACGAGGAAGAGAGCCGGATCGAGGTAGTGGTGCCCGACGACCAGCTCAGCCTGGCGATCGGCCGCCGTGGGCAAAACGTCCGCCTCGCCAGCCAGCTGACCAACTCGCAGATCGACATCCTGACCGAGGCCGATGCCAGCGAGAAGCGCCAGCGCGAGTTCGTCGAGCGCTCCGAAATGTTCCAGACCGAGCTCGACGTCGACGAGACGCTGGCCCAGCTGCTGGTCGCCGAAGGCTTCACCAGCCTCGAGGAAGTGGCCTATGTCGAGGTCGACGAAATCGCCTCGATCGAGGGCCTCGACGACGAGATCGCGTCGGAGCTGCAGAGTCGCGCGACCGAGGCGCTGGAGCGCCGCGAAGCCGCCGCCCGCGAGGAGCGCCGCAAGCTCGGTGTCGAAGACGCGCTGGCCGAGCTGCCCTACCTCACCGAGCAGATGCTGGTGACCCTGGGCAAGGCGGGGATCCGCACGCTCGACGACCTCGCCGATCTTGCCACCGACGAGCTGATCCAGAAGAAGCGCGCCGAGCCGCGCCGCCGGGCCGAGACCGCGACCAACCCGCGCACCGAGGACAAGGCCGGCATTCTCGCCGACTACGGCCTCAGCGAAGAGCAGGGCAACGAGATCATCATGGCCGCCCGCGCGCACTGGTTCGAGGACGAGGAAGCGCCGGCCCAGACCGAGGAGGCCGCCGATGCGGAATCCTCGCAATGACACGCTAGAGTCTAAGAAAGCTTCCGTTCGTCCTGAGC
>DASWTR010000346.1:0-5133 GCA_036402035.1 Sphingomicrobium sp. | reverse complement strand
CCGACCTGCGTCATGCGACGGTGTTCGTGAAGCCGCTGCTCGGCCAGGACGAGGCGGCGGTGCTCAAGGCATTGCGCACCCACACCGCCTACCTCCAGCGCGAAGTCGCCGGAAAGGTCCGGACCAAATATGCAGCGAAGTTGAAGTTCCTTGCCGATGAAAGCTTCGACGAAGGCGGGCGGATCGACCAGCTGCTTCGTTCGGAGAAGGTGGCGCGGGACCTTGATGACTAGGTTCGCCCGCTCGCCATCCTTGCAAATCGGGGTGGGGCTGGCCCTTGCCGCGTTCGCACAGCTGCTCAGCTTCTTTCTTGCCGGGGCCGGCCATGGCTGGCTCGCCCCGTTGCCGGCATCGCTCTGGCTGTGGGTGCTGACCCCCCTCGCATTCCTGTTCGCTTGGCCGGGCAACGGCGCGGGATGGAAAATATTGCTGCCGATGCTTTTGGTTGCGGTGGTCCTGGACGCCTGGCTGATCAACCGCTCGATCGCGGAGGACAACGCCCTTCCCTTCTATCTGGAGGTCAACGGTCTCGTCGGCTTCCTGATCGTAGGCCTGTGGATCGGCTTGTGGCTGTTGTGGCAGGGTGTGGTGCTCGCCAGCCTGTTCGTTCGCAAGGTCGAACAATGACCGATTGCTTGTCCGCACCAATGACGGGCGACAGTTGCCGCGCCGAGCCGTTCGACGAGCAATGGCGCGAGCCGCTCAAGGCAGCCTGCGCCGAGGATCCGGAAATCTGGCCGATCTATTCGATCAGCTTCGATCCCGACCATTTCGACGAGAGCATCGACCTTTTCTCCACGTGCAAGCGCAACCGTACCTTCGTTCTGTTCGAGAGCGACGAACTCGCTGGCATGTCGAGCTTCCTTGGCATCGACGAGCATCGCGGTGTGCTGGAGATCGGTGGCACTTACTATCGCCCCAGGTTCCGCGGCACCGGCTTCAACAGGCGGATCAAGGACATGATGCTCAGGCGTGCGTTCGACTGCGGCTTCCGCCGGATCGAATTCCGCGTCGACGAGCGTAACAAGCGGTCGCAAGCGGCAATGACCAAGCTCGGCGCGGTGCGCGAAGGCCTGCTGCGCGCCGACCGGATCACCTGGACGGGGCATGTGCGCGACACGGTGCTGTTCTCGATCCTCAAGGACGAGTGGGCTTCATAATTTCCTCACTCTTGCCGGTTCACTTTCGGGGTTCCAGCTTTCGCGGGAATGACGATATTGGGGCGATGGTGGGTCGGACGATCATGTTGGCATTTCTGACCTTGCTTGCCGCGCCAGCGGCAGCGAAGTTACCCGGCCTGACCGTAAAAGCCGGTGAGAGCTGGACCTTCAGCCTTTATCGCGGCCAACCAGTCAATGCGCGCAAGGCCAACCCGTCGGCCAAGCCGGCGCCCGGCAAGATCCACGTTACGGTCCGCTCCATGATGGGGACGACCATGACGATCAGCAGCGCCAATGACATCGGTTACACCTATCGCGCCGAACTGATCGGCGCGGGCAAGAAAATGCCAGCGCGCAGCTGCACCCTCCCCGCCGACGGCAAGCTCTCGTTCGAGCATTGGCCTGAGAGCGCCGAAGCGGTGCGGCTGAGCGACTTCAGGCCGGCGCCCAAGGGCGGCAATTGCCCCTAAGCTGATGGCCAAGCTCTACTTCTACTATGCCGCGATGAACGCGGGGAAATCGACCACGCTGCTGCAGGCCGATTTCAACTATCGCGAGCGCGGTATGCAGACGATGTTGTGGACCGCCGCGCTCGACGAGCGCGCCGGTGCCGGGATCATCGGTTCACGCATCGGCCTGGAGGCCGCGGCCAACCGCTATGCCGACAACACCAATCTGTTCGACGGGGTGGTTAAGGAGCTGATCAAGCGCAAGCTCGATTGCATCCTGGTCGACGAGGCCCAGTTCCTCACCCGAGACCATGTATTGCAGCTCTGCCGCGTCTGCGACGAGCTCAGGATACCTGTGCTCTGCTATGGACTTCGCACCGACTTCCTCGGCAATCTCTTCCCCGGCTCCGCGGCTCTGCTGGCGTTGGCCGATGCGCTAATCGAACTGAAGGCGGTGTGCGACTGCGGCCGCAAAGCGACGATGAACTTGCGCGTCGATGCCGAAGGCCATGCGGTGGCCGCCGGCGCCCAAACCGAGGTCGGCGGCAACGACCGTTATGTCGCGCTATGCCGCAAGCATTTCTTCGAGCGATTGAAGGAAGGCGAAGCGCGCCAGCTCAGCCTGGCCATCCCGCGCTAGCAGCTATTCTTCCTCATCGTCGTATAGCAGCGGGACGTCCACGTCGCGGTCGGGTAGCCAATGCCAGAGCAGCAGGACATTGGATGCCACGCCGCAGACTTGCAGCAGTCCCGCGGCAATGATCATCGCCGCCGGCTCACCGCTCCTTGCCGCCACAAAGGTCGCACCGCCGAGAGTCAGCACGCTAAGGCCGATGAAACCGCCGAGATGATGCGGCACATAGGGCTCGATCCTGCTGTGCCAGTTGAGCCCCCGCCCGGTTCTCGCCGCAGCGTTGCCAACCGGCCCCAGTACCGCCAGCAGCGATTTGGTCAGGCGATAGGTCAGCAGCCGGCGGCCAAGGATCACCGAATAGCGCGCCACCTCGGCGAAGCGGAGCGGCTCGTCGATCATCGCTTTCGGAACGCGCGGCTCCCGCGGCCACCAGCGGAGCGCAGCATAGGCGATCCATTCGCGCAGCCCGAATGCCAGGGCGAACAGGGTTGCCGACCAGCCCAGCGACCAGGCCAGCCCGGCGGTCGCCAACCCGCTGACTCCAAGCGCCAGGCGGAAATAGGGTGAGGCCGTTCGAACATCCGCCAGGCGCCAGTAGCGCGCCGGAGCGCCGAGCGCGACGAACGGCAGGAAGGCGGCGATCTGGTGCTGGTCGATCGCCTTCAGGCCTTCCGCCAGCGCCGCGATGATCGTCAGCGCGATCGCCAGCGCGGCGGCTTGCAGGTTGAACGCGAACCTCTTGGCTTGACGGCGAACAGGCTTGCTCGCTCGGAGCCGCAACCTCAGCGACGTGGCCGTTGCGACCTTGGTCAGCATCTGCACGGCACGCACCAGCACCACTGCGGCAAGCAAGCGCGCCGTATGGGCATGTCCGATCGCAGCAATGATCACGACCCACATCGTCGCGGTCGCGGCGAGCGGCAGATATTCTCGCCACGCGAGCTGCTTGAGGCGCTTCTTGGTCTTCACTTGCGCCGGACTGTGGTCAAAGCGCCGGTGCTTGTCTATCGGCCGCGCCATGGCGCTCCATGGCTGGATCATCCTCGACAAGCCGGTCGGGCTAGGCTCGACCCAGGCGGTCGCGGCGGTCAAGCGCGCGCTTCGCGAAGCCGGCGAGCCCAAGACCAAGGTCGGCCATGGCGGCACGCTCGATCCGCTCGCGTCCGGCGTGCTTCCGATCGCGATCGGCGAAGCGACCAAGCTCGCCGGCCGCATGCTCGATGCGACCAAGGCCTACGACTTCGCCATCCGCTTCGGTGAGCAGACCGATACGCTGGACCTGGAAGGTAAGGTGATTGCGACGAGCGAAGTTCGGCCGACACGCGCGGATATTGAAGCCGTTCTGCCGAGCTTTACCGGCTCGGTTGAACAGATTCCCCCGGCATACTCGGCACTAAAGGTTGAAGGTGAACGGGCCTACGACTTGGCGCGTGCCGGAGAGCAGGTCGAGCTGAAGGCACGATCGGTCACGGTGCACGACCTGAAAGTCCTCCCCGGAACGGGGAGGGGGACCGCCAAAGGCGGTGGAGGGGTCGCCGCACCGGATCGGCCCCTCCACCATGCTGCGCATGGTCCCCCTCCCCGTTCCGGGGAGGATCAAATCACCCTCTCCGCCACCGTGTCCAAGGGCACCTACATCCACAGCCTCGCCCGCGACATCGCGCTCGCGCTCGGCACGGTCGGCCATGTCACGATGCTCCGCCGGACCAAGGCCGGTCCGTTCACCCTGGATCAGGCGATTTCGCTGGACTTTCTGAACGATGCCGCTAAGGCGCGCCAACTGACGAGGACGGTACTCCCGCTTGAGGCGGGGCTGGACGACATCCCGGCCCTCCCCGTCACCCCCGAACAGGCCCAGCTGCTCCGCCATGGACAGCCGCTGTTCGGGATCCCCGCGCGGGGCCTTCAACTGGCGATATCCGACGGCACCCCCGTCGCGCTGGTCGAGGCTTCGGACGATGGCCTCCGGGTCGTCCGCGGGTTCAACCTATAGAGAATAAGGAGTGAATTGATGTCGATTACCGCTGAGAAGAAGCAGCAGCTGATCAAGGAACATGCCCGCGGCTCCGACGACACCGGCTCGCCCGAGGTCCAGGTCGCGATCCTGACCGAGCGCATCGTCAACCTGACCGAGCATTTCAAGACGCACGCGAAGGACAACCACTCGCGCCGCGGCCTCTTGATGCTGGTCAACAAGCGCCGCTCGCTGCTCGATTATTTGAAGCGCGAAGACGCCGCCCGCTACAGTGATCTGATCACGAAACTGGGCCTCCGTAAATAAGTTTTACCGAAGGGCGCCCACGCGGCGCCCTTCGCCTTTCGGGGCCTCCCGCAATTCGGCGGAATGGCTCTAGGGGCATATCAGGCCCCGCACCGCTCGCAGACCGGTTGTCTGCGACAGCTGCCCCCATCGGCATCCGGCCGTGGGCGTTAGGAAAAAATATGTTTGATATCAAAACCGTAGAAATCGAGCTCGGCGGAAAGACCCTCAAGCTCGAAACCGGCCGCGTTGCCCGCCAGGCTGACGGCGCGGTCCTCGCCACCCTCGGCGAAACCGTCGTCCTCTGCGCAGTGACCGCCGCCAAGTCGGTCAAGCCGGGTCAGGACTTCTTCCCGCTGACCGTCCATTATCAGGAGAAATTCTCCGCCGCCGGCCGCATCCCGGGCGGCTTCTTCAAGCGCGAGCGCGGCGCGACCGAAAAGGAAACGCTGACCAGCCGCCTGATCGATCGCCCGATCCGCCCGCTGTTCCCCGAAGGCTTCTACAATGAAGTCCTGGTGATCGCGCATGTGCTGTCCTACGACGGCGAGAACGAGCCCGACATCCTCGCGATGATCGCGGCGTCGGCCGCACTCACCATCTCCGGAGTCCCCTTCATGGGCCCGATCG
>DASWTR010000345.1:0-9291 GCA_036402035.1 Sphingomicrobium sp. | reverse complement strand
CAAGTGGATGTCGCACGACATGGCGATCGATCTGGGGACGGCCAATACGTTGGTCTATGTGCGGGGTCGAGGCATCGTGCTCAACGAGCCATCGGTGGTCGCGATCGAGACGATCAACGGGGTCAAGAAGGTCAAGGCGGTAGGTGACGACGCCAAGCTGATGATGGGCAAGACGCCCGACCAGATCGAGGCTATCCGCCCGCTGCGCGACGGTGTGATCGCGGACATCGACGTCGCCGAGCAGATGATCAAGCACTTCATCCACAAGGTGCATGGCGGCAAGATGCGCGCCTGGCGCTTCCCGGAGATCGTCATTTGCGTGCCGTCGGGCTCGACCAGCGTCGAGCGACGCGCGATCCGCGACGCCGCCAGCAACGCCGGGGCGTCCGCGGTCTATCTGATCGAGGAGCCGATGGCCGCAGCGATCGGCGCCGACATGCCGGTCACGCAGCCGATCGGGTCGATGGTCGTCGATATCGGCGGGGGCACGACCGAAGTCGCGGTGCTGTCGCTCCGCGGCCTGGCCTACACCACCTCGGTCCGCGTCGGTGGCGACAAGATGGACGAAGCCATCTCCTCCTACGTCCGCCGCAACCACAATCTTTTGATCGGTGAGGCCACCGCCGAGCGGATCAAGAAAGAAGTCGGCATCGCCAAGCCGCCAGTCGACGGGATCGGCACCACGGTTCACATCAAGGGCCGTGACCTGGTCAATGGCGTGCCGAAGGAAATCTCGATCAACCAGGGCCAGATCGCCGAAGCGCTGTCGGAACCGGTCGGTACCATCGTCGAGGGCGTCCGCATCGCGCTTGAGAATACGGCGCCAGAGTTGGCGGCCGACATCTGCGATCAGGGCATCGTCCTAACCGGCGGCGGCGCGCTGCTCCAGGGCCTGGACGAAGTGCTGCGCGACGAAACCGGCCTACCGGTAACCGTGGCCGAGGATCCGCTGACCTGCGTTGCGCTCGGCACCGGCCGCGCGCTCGAAGAGGAGCAGTTCCGCGGCGTCCTCCAGACCGCCTAGGGGTACCTAGGCGGTGGCGGCCTCGGCGGGACCGCGCCCAGGCTGGTCCAGGCGCGCGCAATACAGCCTGTTCTTCAGCTTCCTGGCGGTGATCGCCGGGCTGGTTGTTGGCCTGATCCTGCTGATCCTGTCGCTGATTGCCCCGCAAAGCTATGCCACCGTCCGTGGCGCTGCGCTCGACGTCACCGCTCCGGTCAGCGGCGGCCTGCGCCAGGTCACAACCACCGTCACCGGCCTGTTCAGCGGCGCCGGCGATTATTGGGACGCGGCCAATCAGAATGCGCAGCTCAAGCGCGACCGGGCCGCGCTGATGCGCCGAATGGTCGAAGCCAAGGCGATTATCGAGGAGAATAAGCAGCTGAAGGCCGCACTGCAGCTGCGGGAACGGACCCGCGAGGCCGTCGCGGCCGGGCGCGTGGTCGGCTCCTCGTTCGAAAGCTCGCGCCGCTTCGCCATCATCTCGGTCGGAAGCAGCGACGGAGTGGCGACCGGCATGCCGGTACGCGCCGCCGAAGGCTTGATCGGGCGGATCGTCGATACCGGCTCGGTCGCCAGCCGCGTCCTGCTGGTCAGCGATCGGGCGAACATTGTGCCCGCGCGGATTCTGCGCGGCGGGCAGCCGGTGATTTCGACCGGACGTGGCGACGGCACCATCGACGTACGGCCCCTGGAAGTGGGCAAAAACCCGTTCAAGCCCGGCGACATCATCGTCACTTCGGGAACCGGCGGCCTCTATCCCCCGCTGGTTCCGATCGCCAAGGTGCTTCGCCTCGATGACGACGGGGCAATCGCCATCCCCATCGCCGACCCGTCGCGAGTCAGCTTCGCGATCGTCGAGCCGCCGTTCGAGCCGGACGCGCTCGCTGCGGCGACCAGTGCGGAGACGCCCTGATGGTCCGCTCGGCGCTGGGACCGGTCCGGTCGCGCCTCAACCAGGGGCCGCGCACGGGGGCCGAATATATCCCGGCGGCGACGGTCGTCGTCGGATCATCATTGTCGTTGCTGCCGATTATATCATCGAGCGGCTGGTGGCCCGATTGCGGCCTGCTGATGCTGCTCGGCTGGCGCCTGCTCCGCGCCGACGCCTGGCCGGCCTGGTGGGCGGCGCCGCTCGGCTTCGTCAACGACCTGCTGCTTGGCAACCCGATCGGCCTTTCGATTGCGTTGTGGGCGGCGATGATGATCGCAATGGATATTCTCGACCGGCGTACCATGTGGCGTGATTATTGGATCGAGTGGGGCATCGCCGCTGTGCTTATCGCCCTGTCCGAACTCGCGCATTGGCGCGCCGCGGCGATTTTGGGTGCAGAGGTGCCGTTCGCCAAATCGGCCGGCCCCGCCATCCTGATCGCAGTGTTCAGCTTCCCGATCGCGGCCTTCATCGCCTCGCGGATCGACCGCTGGAGGCTTGGCCGATGAAGGCGTCGCGCTTCACCGCAGCGCACCAGTCGATCACCTTTTCGCGCCGGATGATGCTGGTCGGCGGCGCGCAGGCGCTGTTCGGCGGCGCGCTGATCGCGCGCCTCGGCTATCTGTCGATCGCCCAGAACGAACATTATCAGCTGCTGTCGGAGAGCAATCGGGTCCAGCTGATCATTGTGCCGCCACGCCGCGGCTGGCTGGTCGACCGTGCCGGCAAAGCCATAGCGATCAACCGGTCCGATTTTCGAGTCGACCTCATTCCCGAGCAGCTCGAGCGACCGACCGAGACTCTGCGAACCCTGGCCACCATCCTCAAGCTGACGCCCGACGACGTTGACCGCATCATCAAGGAGATCAAGGCGTCACGCGGCTATCAGCCGGTCCAGGTCGCGGAGAATGTCCCCTATGATCAATATGCCGCGATCACCGTGCGCCTGCCCGAAATGCCCGGGGTGCAGCCGATGCGCGGCTTCTCCCGCTACTACCCGACCGGCCCCGCCGTCGGCCATCTGATCGGCTATGTCGGCGCCGCCTCAGCCAAGGAATATGAGGCGGAGAAGAACCCGCTGTTGATCACACCTGGTTTCAAGATCGGCAAGGAAGGTCTTGAAAAAACCCTTGAAAAAAACCTACGAGGCCAGCCCGGCGGCCAGCGGGTCGAGCTGACTGCGCGCGGCAAGCTGATCCGCGAGCTGGAACCCAAGCCGGACCGTTCCGGCCAGACTGTCCAGCTGGCGATCGACGCGGGCTTGCAGGAATATGCCGCCCGGCGGCTGGGAGAGGAATCCGGCGCCTGCACCGTCCTTGATTGCCTCACCGGCGACATCCTCTGCATGGCATCGATGCCAGCCTATGATCCGAACAGCTTTTCCGACGGCATCGGGCAGACCGAATGGCGCATGCTATCGGAAGACGAGCGCAAGCCGCTGACCAACAAAACGCTGAACTCGCTCTACCCGCCGGGATCGACGATCAAGCCGATGAACGCGCTGGCGTTGCAGGCCGCCGGCATCGACCCAGACGAGACGATCCACTGCCCGGGCGGCTATCGGCTCGGCAACCGCTTCTTCCGCTGCCTTGGTCGCCACGGCTCGGTCAACATGCGGCGCGCGATCGCCAAGAGCTGCAATACCTATTTCTACGCAATGGGGCATCGGATCGGCTACGACCGCATCGCCGAGATAGCGAGGCTCACCGGTCTTGGGCAGAAATTCGACCTGCCGGTGGTATCACAAAGCTACGGAACGGTACCAGATAGTTCATGGAAAGCACGGAAGTATAAGGAAAACCGGCGTATCGTGGAGCGTCCCGACTGGACTGCGTCGGACACGCTCAACGCCTCGATCGGCCAGGGCTTCCTGATCCTCAACCCGCTGCAGCTGGCGGTGATGGCGGCGCGCATCGCTTCGGGCCGCAACGTTCAGCCGGAGCTGATCGGGGTGCACAAGGAGCCAGCACCCCTGCTCGGCCTGCCGCAGGAACATCTCGATGCGGTGCGCGGCGGCATGTGGGAAGTGGTCAACGGCGACGGGACAGCCGGCGCCAGCCGGCTTCTGATCCCGGGGATCGAGATGTGCGGCAAGACCGGCACGGCCCAGGTGCGCAAGATCACCGGCAGTCAGCGCGGTCAGTCGGGTGATTGGAAATATCGCGACCACGGCCTGTTCGTGTTCTTCGCGCCGTTCAACAATCCGCGCTACGCGGGATCGGTGGTGATCGAGCATGGCCTTGGCGGCGCCCGCGCGGCGGCCCCGGTCGCGAAGGACGTGCTGACCTATTTGTTCGACCGACCGCAGGCGATGAAGCGGCTGGCCGAACTCGAAACCCAATGGGGTGGGACGCTGCTCGAGCGCACGGCTCGACGCCAGGCCCAGGTCGAGGCGATCTCCAAGGCCAATCTGGGCCGAAGCGCATGATGATCTCCTCGGCGATCATCCCCCAGCCCCTCGCCCGTCTGCCGTGGCGATTGATCTGGCTGGTAGCGCTGATCTGCACGATCGGCATCGTCACCCTGTTTTCGGCCGCGGGGGGCAGCTGGTCGCCGTGGGCGATGAAGCAGAGTGTCACCATCCTCGCCTTCTTCGGCCTGGCAATCGGGATCAGCTATATCCCCGAGAATTTCATCAAGCAGATGACCTTCCCCACCTATGTCGTAATCCTGATCATGCTGATCATCGTCGAGATGGTCGGGTTTGTCGGCAAGGGCGCGCAGCGCTGGATCGACCTAGGTTTCATCCGCCTCCAGCCCTCTGAGTTCATGAAACCCGGCGTGGTGCTGGTACTGGCCCGCTTCTACGACCTGCTTCCGGCCGCAGACGTCCGGCGGTGGCGCGGGCTGTGGCCAGCGGCGGCGCTGGTGCTGGTGCCCTGGGCGCTGATCCTCGTCCAACCTGACCTTGGCACCGCGACGATGGTGCTGGTCGGCGGGGTGACGGTGATGTTCGTTGCCGGCCTGCCAATGTGGTACTTCCTGTCGGCGGCGGGTGCGCTCGCAGCGGCGCTGCCGATCGTCTACACCTTCATGCACGAATATCAGCGCAAACGCGTGCTGATCTTCCTCGATCCCGAAGCCGACCCGCTCGGCGCCGGCTATCATATCAGCCAGTCGAAGATCGCGATCGGCTCCGGCGGCATCTGGGGTAAGGGCTATCTCAACGGCAGCCAGAGCCATCTCGATTATCTGCCCGAGGGCCATACCGACTTCGTGTTCGCCACCTTCGTCGAGGAATGGGGACTGATCGGCGGCGTGATGCTGATCATCGCCTTCGCGATGGTCGTGCGCTGGGGCATGAACGTCAGCAAGAAGGCCAAGACGCGCTATTCGCAGTTGGCCGCGGCGGGCCTGTCGATGACCATCTTCTTCTATTTCACCGTCAATTTGATGATGGTGATGGGCCTGGCGCCCGTGGTCGGCATCCCGCTGCCGCTGGTCAGTTTCGGCGGGTCGGCGGTGATGACGGTCATGATCTGCCTTGGCCTGTTGATGGGCATCGAGCGCCAGTCGCGGACCAAGTCCAGCCTCGCCTGAATTTTTCCAGGGCAAGGCGGTTGCATGGCTGGACCAAGGCTGTTAGAGGCCCGCCCGCGCCCCCCGCTCCTGGAGCGGCCTGCGCACTGCCTGACAGGCATTGGACGCATAGCTCAGTTGGTAGAGCAGCTGACTCTTAATCAGCGGGTCCTAGGTTCGAGCCCTAGTGCGTCCACCATATCCTGCCGCGCCATGGTGATCGCGTCGGCCACGAACGAAGGCTCCGACCGCTCATATGATCGATTCCCACCTCCCCCCTGCCCTCGCGCAGGCACTCGACACGCGCGGTTTCAACGCGCTGACTCCGGTCCAGGCGGCGGTCATGGCGCCGGAAGCCGAGGGTCGCGATCTCGTGGTTTCGGCCAAAACCGGCTCCGGCAAGACAGTCGCGTTCGGCCTCGCCATCGGCGGGCAATTGCTTGACGGCGACCGCGCGCCCTGGGCGCGCACCCCGCTCGCGCTCGTGATCGCCCCGACCCGTGAGCTTGCGCTGCAGGTCAGCAAGGAGCTCGAATGGCTCTACGCCCCTGCCGGAGCGCGGGTGGTGACTTGCGTCGGCGGGATGGACCCGTTCAAGGAGCGGAGGGCGCTGGCCGGCGGGGCGCATATCGTTGTCGGAACCCCGGGACGGCTCCGCGATCACCTCGAGCGCGGCGCGCTTGATCTGTCGGGGCTTCGAGCAGTGGTGCTCGACGAAGCCGACGAGATGCTCGACATGGGTTTCCGCGAAGAGCTGGAGGAGATCCTCGACGCGACCCCGACCGAGCGCCGGACTTTGCTGTTCTCGGCTACCATGCCGAGGCCGATCGTGGCGTTGGCCAAACGCTACCAGAAGAATTCGCTCAGGATCGAGACGCTGGGCGACGACCAGGGTCATGGCGACATCGCCTATCAGGCGGTGACGGTATCCACGACCGACATCGAGCATGCCGTCGTCAACCTGCTACGCTTCCACGAGGCGGAAACGGCAATCCTGTTTTGCGCCACGCGCGATGCCGTACGCCGGCTCCATGCCAGCCTGACCGAACGCGGCTTCCACGCCGTCGCCTTGTCCGGCGAGCATAGTCAGAACGAACGCAATCACGCGCTTCAGGCACTCCGCGACCAGCGCGCGCGGGTGTGCGTGGCAACCGACGTCGCGGCTCGAGGGATCGACTTGCCGTCGGTCTCGCTGGTCATCCACGTCGAACTTCCGCGCGACGCGGAGGCGCTGCAACACCGGTCGGGCCGCACGGGCCGGGCCGGGCGCAAGGGCACCGCAGTGCTGATTGTGCCCCATCAGCGGCGCCGGCGGGTCGAGGGAATGCTGCGCGGCGCGCGGATCGCGGCGGAATGGGTTGCGCCGCCGACTCCCGAGCAGATCCGGCTGCGCGACCGCGGTCGCCTGATGGAGATGCTCCGCCAGCCGGTCGAGGCCGACGAGGAGGAGGCTGAACTTGCCGGTCAGCTGATCGCTGAACTCAGCCCGGAGGCGATCGCTACGGCGCTGGTCAAGGCGCTGCGTACGGATTTGCCGGCGCCCGAGGATATCCTCGACCAGGCAGCACGTGGCCCCGAGCGCGACTCCGGTCCGCGCCCGGGGTTCGAGAACAGCAGCTGGTTCCGTATCAATGTCGGGCGGCAACATCGGGCCGACCCGCGCTGGTTGCTGCCGCTGATCTGCCGCCACGGGCACGTCAACCGGACGGAGATCGGAGCGATCCGGATCGCCGCGGCGGAAAGCTATTTCGAAGTGACCGACCGCGCCGCGCCGGGCTTCCTCAAGACGATCCGGAAGATTCCGTCGGGCGGAGCGGAGGAGGACGGCGTGATGATCGAGCCGGCCGGCGCGGGTCCCGGCCCTCGGTTTGATGAGCAACGAGCAAGGGCGGCCCCTCCCAAGCGGCACGGGCCGCCGCCCCGGCGCGCTGCGATCAAACCAACCGGCCGACGTCGCGGCTAGCGAGGCCGGTTCGCGACCAGCTGATCGACCACCCCCGGATCGGCCAGGGTCGACGTGTCGCCCAGGTTCGATACATCGCCCTCGGCGATCTTGCGCAGAATCCGCCGCATGATCTTGCCGGAGCGGGTCTTGGGCAACGCCGGCGCGAACTGGATGACGTCGGGCGTGGCGATCGGCCCGATTTCCTTGCGGACCCATTGCACCAGTTCGGCACGCAGCGCTTCGTCCGTCGGGCATCCGCTATTGACCGTGACATAGGCGTAGATGCCCTGCCCCTTGACGTCGTGCGGCATTCCCACGACCGCCGCCTCGGCGACATCGTGGTGGGCAACCAGCGCGCTCTCGACCTCTGCCGTCCCCAGCCGGTGGCCGGAGACGTTGATCACATCGTCGATTCGCCCTGTGATCCAATAATATCCGTCCTCGTCGCGGCGGCAGCCGTCGCCGCTGAAATAAAGGCCCGGAAAAGTGGTGAAATAGGTCTGGAAGAAGCGGTCATGGTCGTTCCACACGGTCCGCATCTGCCCCGGCCAGCTGTCGGTCAGCACCAGTGCGCCTTCCGCCGCGCCTTCCAGAATATGTCCGCTGCCATCGACAATCGCCGGCTTCACTCCGAATAGCGGCCTGGTCGCGCTACCGGGCTTGAGGTCGGTTGCACCCGGAAATGGCGAGATCAGGATTCCACCTGTCTCGGTTTGCCACCAAGTGTCGACAATCGGACAACGGCTTTCTCCGACCACACGATGATACCAACCCCATGCCTCGGGATTGATCGGCTCGCCGACTGTCCCAAGCAGTTTCAGCGACTTGCGCGATGTCTTTGCGACCCATTCATCGCCCTCGCGCATCAGCGCTCGAAGCGCGGTCGGCGCGGTATAGAGAATTTCGACTTGGTGCTTGTCGACGACCTGCCAAATGCGGCTGGGGTCGGGCCAGTTGGGCACGCCTTCGAACATCACGCTGGTGGCGCCGTTGGCCAGCGGCCCGTAGACGATATAGCTGTGCCCGGTGACCCAGCCGATGTCCGCCGCGCACCAGTAAATCTGCCCCGGCCGGTAGTCGAAGACATATTGATGGGTGAGTGAGGTCCACACCGCATAGCCGCCGGTCGTGTGCAACACGCCCTTGGGCTTTCCGGTCGATCCCGACGTGTAGAGGATGAATAGTGCGTCCTCCGCGCCCATTTCCTCAGGCGGGCAATCGTCCCCGCAGCCGGCCTCCGCCTCGTCCCACCAAAGGTCGCGCCCGTCCGTCATCGAAACCCCAGAGCCCGTCCGGCGGAGGACGATAACCTTCCGCACGGAGGTGCAATGGTTCAGCGCCGCGTCGACGTTGGCTTTGAGCGGGATCGGCTTGCCGCCGCGCAGCCCTTCGTCGGCGGTCACGACGACCGTGCTGTCGCAGTCCTGGATTCTGCCGGCCAGTGCCTCGGGCGAAAAGCCGCCGAACACGACCGAGTGGATCGCGCCGATCCGGGCGCAGGCGAGCATCGCCACCGCCGCCTCTGGCACCATCGGCATATAGGCCGTCACCCGATCCCCACGGCGAACCCCCTGCCCTTTGAGCGCGTTGGCGAAACGGCAGACCATTCGGTGCAAATCGGCATAGCTGATCATTCGGCCCGCTTCGTTGGGGTCGTCGGGCTCCCAGATAATCGCGGGGACTTTGCCGCGTTCGGCAAGATGCCGGTCGAGGCAATTGGTCGACAGGTTGAGCGTCCCATCGGCGAACCAGCGGATACAAAAATCATCCTCCTGGAAGCTGGTCTGCTTGACGGTGGTGAACGGCTTGACCCAGTCGATCCGCTGGGCTTCGCGCCGCCAGAAGCCCTCTGGGTCCTCGACCGACTCGCGATACATCTCGGCATAACGACCG
>DASWTR010000344.1:0-2717 GCA_036402035.1 Sphingomicrobium sp. | reverse complement strand
GAGCGCATGTGGGCGTTTGGGGATGAGTCCGCGCCAAAGGCCGCCACCCCAACGGCTTGAGGTGCTCCTCCACATCATCGCGCGCGGGAAGATTGGCCGCTCGCCCGAGGCGGAGCTGACCGATCGATACCTGAAGCGCATTCCCTGGCCGACCAAGATCACCGAACTGCCCGACCGGGGCGGCCTCCTGCCCGATGCGCCACCCAATAGCGTGACGGTTGTGCTCGATGAGCGAGGCAAGGCTCTCTCGTCGATCGAGTTCGCGAAGAAGATCGAGACTTGGCGTGACGGCGGTAAGCGCGAGGCGCGGTTCCTGATCGGGGCTGCTGACGGGCATGAGGAGGAGCTCCGCGGCAGGGCGGACCTGCTGCTGTCCTTCGGCCCGGCGACTTGGCCGCATCTGCTGGTCCGCGCGATGCTCGCCGAGCAGCTGTTCCGGGCGGCCAGCATCCTTTCCAACCATCCCTATCATCGGGAGGGCTGATGCGCTGGTTAGCCTTCGCCTTTCCCTTACTGCTGGCCGCCGCGAGCGCGCCGGTGGCGCAGGTTGCGGAGACCGCCGACGCGGCGCTGGCACGCGCCCGAGCGGAGGCGCGGCAAGCCGCGGAGCGGCTGACATTGCTTGAAGCCGCAGCCGACAAGGCCGGCGATGAGGCGGCGAAGTTACGCGCCGAGCAAGCCGCGGCAGCCGCGGCGATCGAAGAAGCCGAGGCGCGCATCGGCGAATCCGATGCCCGCCTAAGGTTGGCCCGCGCTCAGGCGATGCTTGCCGAGCAACGACTGGCAGCCAAACGGGCGCCCGTGTCGGCGCTGCTCGCAGGGCTCGCGACGATGGGCCGCCAGCCGCCGATCCTGGCCTTGGCGGACCAGGGCTCGGTCGACGAGATGGTGCGGGTCAAGGCGCTGCTCGATGCAACCATGCCGATGATCCAGCAACGCACCGCTGCGTTGCAGGCCGAGCTAGCGGAGCGGCGGAGGCTAGCCTCTCAAGCCGATACCGTTCGCGCCCAACTGGCGAAGGACCGCGAGAGGCTGGAGGAACGTCGGCAGCGTTTTGCCGAGCTCGAAAGCAAGGCAGCCGAACGCGCCTCTCGCCTGGCCGGGGAAGCATTCGGCGCGGGCGATCGGGTTCTGGCCAGCGACGAGGCGCTGTCGTTGGCCGGAAGCGAGGCGGCAGACCGTCGTACGGCCCAGGCGGCGGCTGCCCGGCTGACCCAGCTCGATTTCGCGCCAGCGCGGCCGATGCGCGGCGACTCGGCGCTGCAGCAGCAGGATTTCGGCTACAGCCTGCCGGTCGAAGCAGCACTCATCGACGGGCTGGGAACGGTCAGCCGCGCCGGGATCGCTTCCCGCGGAATCAAGTTCGCAACGGCGCGCGGTGCGCCGGTCATCGTCCCCGCCGACGGCAATATCCTGTTCGCTGCGCCCTACCGCGGCCAAAACGGGATCGTCATCATCGATCATGACGATGGCTGGACCAGCTTGTTGCTTGGTGTTTCCAGCGCGAAATCAAAGGGATCAAAGGTGCGGCGCGGGGAGTTCCTAGGTCGCGCACTGGGTCCGCTCGGCGTGGAATTGCGGCGGAACGGCGTGCCGGTATCCCCAGCCTTAATCGCAGCTTCATCTGTTCCACTGTCAAATGGTAACGATAACCGTTAAATTGCGACGCGACGGACTTACAGGAATTTCATCATGGCAGCCCTTTCCAAGCTTCTCCCTCCCCTGGCGCTGGTCGGCGCACTGGCAATGGTCCCGATCGCGGCCAGCGCCATGGCTGCGACCGAAAGCGACACCCAGAAGGAGCTGGAGACCTTCTTCAGCGTGTTCGAACGGGTTCGCGCCAACTATGTCGACAAGGTCGACGACCATACTCTCATCAAGGGCGCGATCGACGGCATGCTGGCCGCGCTCGACCCGCACTCGAGCTATGCCGAGGCGTCGGACTTCACCCAGCTTCGCACCACCACCGAAGGCAATTATGGCGGGCTCGGCCTCACCGTCTCGACCGAGGATGGCGCGGTCAAGGTGATCACACCGACTGAGGACACCCCAGCCGACCGCGCCGGAATCAAGGCCGGCGACTATATCACCCATATCGACGGCGAGTTCCTGTACGGCTTCACGCTCGACGAAGCGGTCGAGAAGATGCGCGGGCGTCCAGGCACCGCGACCAAGCTGACTATCGTCCGTCCTGGTCGCGACAAGCCGTTCGACGTCACCATCACCCGCGAGCGGATCGAGCTTCGGCCGGTCAAGTGGGAGGTGAAGGAGAATGTCGGGATCATCAACATCAACGGCTTCTCCGCCAACACCGGCGACCTGACCCGCGAAGCGCTGGTCAGCATCGACAAGGCGACCGGCGGCAAAGCCACCGGCTATGTCGTCGATCTGCGCTCTAACCCGGGCGGTCTGCTCGACCAGGCGATCGAGGTCAGCGATGCGTTCCTGGAGCAGGGCGAGATCGTGTCGGAGCGCGGCCGCGAGGCGGGCGACATCGAGCGTTTCTACGCCAAGCCGGGCGACCTGGCGAAGGGCAAGCCGGTGATCGTGCTGGTCGATGCCGGATCGGCCTCGGCCGCCGAGATCGTCGCCGGGGCGCTGCAGGACCATCGCCGCGCGGTGGTGATGGGCGAGCGCAGCTTCGGCAAGGGCTCGGTCCAGAGCGTCATCCAGACCGGCCCGCAGTCGGCGCTTCGCCTGACCACGGCGCGTTACTT